>NZ_LYTG01000041.1:0-56696 GCF_001816105.1 Exiguobacterium sp. SH31 | reverse complement strand
GTTTTGTTTTTATCCGTGGGAGGTATATATCAAATAGATAGTATCTTTTTGATATAGGAGACAGAACATGCCGCGAGAGAATACAACACGCTATGCTATATTGGGACTCTTGACGACCTCGTGTCGCACGGGTTATGAGATGAAACAGATGATTGATAACAGCCTGAACCATTTTTGGAAAATTAGTTTTGGGCAAGTGTATCCAACGTTGAAGACACTTGAGCGCGATGGGCTCATCGTGCAGTCAAACGAAGGCGATGATCGAAAAGCGTACGAACTGACCGACTTAGGTAAGGCCGAGCTAGGACGATGGATTGGAGAAAAGCCCGACGAATTACCGGTTCAACGAAATGAGCTATTGCTCAAGTTGTTCTTTGCCAGACATGAACCGATTGCAGAGACGGCAGAGAAGATTAGGCATCACGAAAAACTGTTACGCGAACGCTTGAAAATATATGAAGCGATTGAGACGATGATTCGTTCGAGTGATGCGGAGTCACCGGACGCCTTGTACTGGCTGCTGACGCTCGACTATGGGAAACGTCAGACGGTCGCCCTTATTGAATGGTGTGAACATGCGATTCGTACGATTGAAGGAGGAGCAGACGATGGAACGGAAAATGGCCGTCCCGAATGAAGATATCGTCATATTTGTCATCGGTTTACGGGTGAATCGATGGCGTTCGATCCGGAAATGGTGGCCCGCGTTCAGTGCGATGCCGGCCATGTTGAAGGAGCTGTACACGAATCGAGATTCAGGTTTTTTGTCGCATGAGATGACGATTGGGTGGCGCTCTGTCACCCTCATTCAATATTGGCGTTCAAGCGAGGAACTTCTCGATTATGCACACGGAAAACTGCATTTAGAAGCGTGGAAAACATTCAATCAGAAAGCGCGGGCGAGTGAGGTGGTCGGGATTTTTCATGAGACGTATGAAGTCAGTAACTATGAGACGATGTACGTCAATCTTCCAACACGCGGACTCGGTAAGGCACTTGGGGATATCGATGTTGTGAAGACGCGAGAATCGGCTAAAGAACGTTTGGCCGAACGGCGGATGAAATAAAGAAACGGACGAGCAATTCGTCCGCTTCTTTATTATGCGTTCACATTCTGTTTCTCGTAGATCGGCACCCAGCCCTCTGTCGTCACGAAGATGCGGACGGCGACGACTTGGCGGTCGTCTTGAAGCGTGAAGTAGTGGCGCGTGTTCACCGGGACCGAAATCAAATCGCCCGGATTGAGCTCGATGTTGAAGTAACCGCGTTCGGCGTCGTCGATGGCGAAGATGCCGTGACCGCTGACGATGAAGCGGACCTCGTCGTCCGTATGATGGTGTTCCTTTTGGAAGTTGACAAGCAGTTCGTCCAAGTTCGGTGTCGCGTCAGACAGCGAGATGACGTCGGCCGTTTGATAGCCGCGGCGCTCTGACACGTCTTGAATCTCGTCACGGAACGTTGCGAGGATGGCTTGCTTGTCTTCGTCCGTCAGTTCGTAGTTTTCTTGAAGCGCGATCGGAAGTTTAGCGATGTCCCACTGCTCGTACAGGATGCCGCGCGATTCTAAAAATACGTTCACTTCAGATTGGTCGACGAGACGTTCTTCAGTTTGTTGGAAATAGACAGTTGCCATAGAAAGTTCCTCCTTATGAATGGACGCCTAAGGCGCGTAGTTTTAACGTGTAGCTGAACAAAAATTCGTATGCTTCTAAATAGCGCTTCGCCGCATCCGGCGTCTCGCCCCAGACCGTGATGCCGTGATTACGGATGAGGACGGCACCGGCGTTTGAATGGACGTGAGGCGCGAAGGCGGCCGCGAGCGTCGGGATGTCGGCATGATTGTCGATGATTGGGACCCGGACGACCGCGTCCTCTTCCCAATACCCGAGTGCCTTGATGATCTCTTGCCCCGTGAAGACGACCTCACCGTTCACGGCGTGGAGCTCGGAGATGACGTTGTTGTCGACTGTGTGCACATGGAGTGAACACGCCGCCGCGGTCTTGTTGAACACCTCGACGTGTAGCAACGTCTCAGCGGACGGTTTACCAGTTTGTTCGCCAAGCAACCTGCCGGCCGCGTCGACGAGGACGAAATCGTCCGCGGTCCGTTTTCGTTTATCGCGTCCGCTCGCCGTGACGAGGAAAGTCAGCGGGTCGTCGGAGACACGAATCGCCAAATTGCCACTCGTTCCTGGGAACCAGTCGCGCGCGGCGAGTTCGTCTTTAATGTCGGCGAGTTCAAGCCAACGTGCAGTCACGCTCATACGTACACCTCCTTCATGTGATGGGTGATGTCGTCGAACGTCTCGAACGGGGCGTAGGCGATGCCTTCTGCTTCACAGAGCGTGATGAGTTGCCCACGGGCGTAGACGAAATCGGCCCGTTTGGCGATCTCGAAGTCGGTCACCGAGTCACCGATGACGATCAAGCGATCAACGGGATCGACGATCGTCCGGGCGATTGTCGGTTTGCAGCAACCACAATCATTCGTGCAATGCGCGTCACAGGCGTAGGGCCAGTCGACGCGTACCGTCTCGTCCGAGAAGTCGGCGACGTTACAGTAGATGTGGTCCGGTGCGACGTGGTCTTGCAAGATCGGGTGCACGAAAAAGTCCATGCCGCCGCTGACGACGTCGAACTTCCAAACTTGTTGCCGGACTTCTGCCAAAAACGTCGAGAACCCTGGGCGCAAGGTGATGCGGTCCAGCAAGTAGTCACGGTACGCCGAAGCGTCAGCGCTCGGCAACAGCTGGAACATCTGTCCGACCCCGGAGCGGATCGAGATGTCTTGAGCGAGCACGTCGTCTTTGAGCGCGTGCCATTCGGGCGGTGCGAACGCCCGCATCAAAGCGATGATGTTGTCCTCGGCCGTGATCGTCCCATCGAAGTCACACAAGATGTGAATCGTCATTGTTTTGACCACGCCTTTAGCGCGGACTCGAGCTCGTTCGTCTGGCTCGCCACGCCTAATACTTGCTCAATCGCTTGTCGGAACGCCCGGGCCCCGGCAGCCGCGCCGTCTGGGTGACCGTGGATGCCGCCACCGGCGTTGATGACGACGTCTGTGCCGAAATCACGGATGATGTCCGGGATGAGCCCCGGATGGATGCCGGCCGACGGGACCGGTAGAATCGGCTTCGTCCAGTGCGGCCGAGCACTGCCATCCCGAATCGCGAACGCCTCATCAGGCGGTGTCGCAAGTGAACCGTATGGGGACGGGAACAGCGTCAAGTCGGCCCCCGCGAGGCGGATCAATTTTCCGAGCAAGAGCGAGTGGCTGATCGAGCTGGTCAAGGCGCCGGCGAACGCCGGGTGCGCCAAAATCGGGACGTTAATTGTTGGATCGCTTGCGAGTTCGCGGAGTGTGTCGAGCCCGTATGTATAGACGTTGAACAACAGTGCCGTCGCGCCCGCCTCGATCAAGCGGAGCGCTTGGTCACGCAGCCCGAACACCGGGCCGCTGAGCGTGATGGCATAGAGCGAACGTTTCCCGGTCGTTTCGAACTGTTCTTGGATGACGGCCGCTCCGATTTTAGCTCGTTCAAGCGACGGAGTGAGCGGGTTGTCGTATAGGATTTCATCATCTTTGACGATGTCGATGCCGCCGGCGAGCTGGTCTCGAAGTTGCTGTTCTAAGAAGCGTAAATCACGGCCGATGATCCCTTTAAAGATGCTCATGACGAGCGGGCGATCATGTACGTCGAGCAACTCACGAACGCCTTGAACACCGAACTTTGCTCCAGGGAATTCAGATGCAAGCGTTTCGGGTAACGTTAAGTCGATCAAGCGTACCGAGTCATCGAGCGATAATTTCCCGAACGTCGTCGTCAAGATGGATGAGAAGTCGGGCGTGACGTTATGGAGCGGATAACGGATTGTGAAGCGGCTCGTCGTTTCCGTATGCGTCGTTGAGACGACCTCGCCCCGATACGCCTTTAATTGTTCTTGCTCTAGGTGAGGCAGTTCCGTCCACGTGCCGACAGTCAGTTCGAGGGCGATTTTCTCGGCGACAGTCGCGACGCGGTCCGTCCGGCTGATTTCATATGTGGCAGTAATACTCATGTTCGTTCCTCCTTCCGGTCAAACAAAAAATGACCCCATGCCGAGGCAAGAGGTCATCATAAAAAAATGAACTCTTATCTCTCAGCTTACGCTGCAAGAATTAGCACCGTGCCCAATCGGGTCGGTTGCTGCGACATCATCGGGCTTGTCCCCTCCGTCTGCTCTTGATAAGAATGTATTTTGAAGTTGTGAAATTTAATTGAATTTTGTCACACAATATCCGGTTCGTCAATTCCTTTTTTTGAGAAAAAAAGTTTGAGTTCGTTGTTACCATATATGCATAAAAAAAGTGACCGTTGCTCCAGCAAATTGCCGTTGACAAAGGTGGGGTCGAGTCCGTAATATTCATCACAACAAGTTCACACAATCGAATACGACACTCTTATCGCGAGTTGGCAGAGGGAATTGGCCCGATGACGCCGCAGCAACCGACCAGTAGGCACGGTGCTACATCCACCAGACATACGTCTGACAGATGAGAGGAACAACCGTTACGGCTGTGCCTCTTTCTCGCGGAGAAAGGGGCTTTTTTTGTGGGGAATATACCGAAAGGGGAAACAGACATGGCTTATCAACCATTTACAGAACAGACAGTCGTCGAGCACGTCAGAACGTTAGGGTTACTCGAAGATGGGGGCATCGCGCATTGTGAGGAGATCGGGGACGGCAACTTGAACCTCGTCTTCCGCATCCGTCAAGGCGAAACGAGCCTCATCGTCAAGCAGGCGCTACCGTATGCGAAAGTCGTCGGCGAGAGTTGGCCGCTCACACTTGAACGGGCGTGGATCGAGCAGCTCGCGTTGCGCGAATTCGCCAGTGTCGTCCCGCGTTTCGTCCCGGTCGTTCTCGGCAGTGACCGGACGCTCGCCTACACGATTTTAGAAGACTTGTCTGACTTTGATATCGTCCGGACGGGCTATTTGGAAGGGAAAACGTATCCTGAACTCGCCCGTCACATCGGTGAGTTTTTAGGACAGACGTTGTTTGAGACGTCAGACTATGCGGCCGGCCCGATTGAGAAGAAGCGGAAAGAACGGGATTATTACAACCCGGAACTGTGCGACATCACTGAAAAACTGATCTTCATCGATCCGTACAAAGATGCCGAATCGAACAACATCGAAACCGCGCTCCGTCAGGACGTCGAAGCGCTTTGGCGTGACCAGAAATTGAAAGTGGAGGTCACGAAACTGAAAGTCGGTTTCGTCACGAAACACGACGCGCTCTTGCACGGGGACTTACATACAGGCAGCATCTTCGCGACGCAACAAGAGACGAAAGTCATCGATCCAGAGTTCGCTTTTTACGGACCGTTCGGCTTTGACATCGGGCAAATCGTCGCCCATTTGACGCTATCGACGTTCCATGACCCACTCAAACGGTTCGAGCGGTTCACCGACGTATTGACGGTATGGGAGACGTTTGAGAAGACGTTCCGGACGAAGTTTGAGACGGCGGTCGAACCGTTCAACACGGACGGGTTCGTCGATGAACTACTTCAAACCATCTTTAGTGACACGATTGGCTACGCCGGATGCGAACTGATTCGCCGCACCATCGGTCTCGCCGGAGTCAATGACCTCGAGACGTTACCGGAAACGGTCCGGCTCGAGCGGAAACGGGAAGCGCTCACGCTCGGCACGACGCTCATTAAACAGCGCCACGATGTCCGGACAATCGATGAATTAGTGACGCTGTTAGCGGGGGTACGCGTATGACAGTCCAAAACATTCGCTTCGAACCGTCCCGGGACGAGCTCGTCATTTTAGACCAAACGTTACTGCCGCATGAGGAGCGGTACGTGACGATCGCGACGCTCGAACAGGCGGAGCACGCCATCGAGACGTTACAAGTCCGAGGCGCGCCGGCCATCGCCTATTTCGGCGCATTCGTGCTCGCGAAAGAAGCGGTCCGCCTCCAGGATGACCCGGACTTCACACGCCGGCTCGACCTCGTCGGCCGTCGATTGATCGCGACGCGACCGACGGCGGTCAATCTGCAAAACGTGATCGAGTCACTTCTCGGGCTGAACGTCGGCGTCGACTTTGAAAGGATCGCGACCGACATCAAACATCGGGCCATCGCGCTGTTCGAGCGAGACGTCGACACGTATCGGGCCATCGGGGAGCATGCGCTCACGGTGCTGCCAGCAGGGGGGAACGTCTTAACAATCTGTAACGCCGGGGCGATCGCGACGTCGCGTTACGGGACTGCGCTCGCTCCGTTTTACGTCGGGAAAGAGCGAGGTATCGCGTTTAACGTCTTCGCTTGTGAGACGCGGCCGCTCCTCCAAGGGGCACGCCTGACCGTCTGGGAGCTCGACCAGGCCGACATCGATGTCACGCTCATCACCGACAATATGGCCGCTTGGACGATTCAGGCGAAAGGGGTCGACGCCATCATCGTCGGCGCTGACCGCATCACACGGACGGGTCACGTCGCCAATAAGATCGGCACGCTTCAGCTCGCCGTCCTGGCTAAACATTACGGGATCCCGTTTTACGTCGCGGCCCCGCATTCGACGTTCGATTTGACGGCGGACGATGTGATTCAAATCGAGGAGCGGAGCGCGCTAGAAGTGACCCATATCGGCGGACAACCGACGGCGCCGGTCGGGATCACCGTCTTTAACCCGGCGTTTGACGTCACACCGCCTGAACTGATCACCGGACTCATCACCGAAGCGGGCGTGTTCGAGCCGAATGAAGCAGCGATCACACACCATGTAGGGGGAACGGTTCACGTGTGAAACAGCAGCTCCGTGCTTGCCCGAACGATGAAGTGTGACCGTCTTGGTATGAGACGGGAATGGCCAGATTTACTTAGTCGACAAAGGCACCGGGCAGCAAAAGCGCCCTCAGAATCTATCCTGAGGGCGCTTTTTGCGTTCTAATGCGATGAAGTCGAACGTACTCCCGTTCGTGTCTTGTTGAAATGAAGCCACTTGTCGAAACCCGCAAGCTTCATACACGCGAATCGCCCGCCCGTTGAACGTGGCAACCGACAAGGTGATACGATTTGGGTCGAACTTGGCTTCGACGAAAGCAAGAATCGAGGTGACGAACGCTCGTCCGGTCCCGTTTCCGGTCAGACCTGGCTTCATGCCTAAACCGAGGTCAATCGTATCGGCGTCTGTTTGATGCACGCTAACGAAACCGACCAGTTCGCCATCGTTCGTGATGGCGAATACCGATTGCCCTCGTTGTTCGGTGTCTAAAAACTCGGCCAAGTCGTCTTCGTCAGCCTCCATATCGTAAAAAGCATACTCTCCATCGTAATGCCAGGTGAAAGCAATCGTTTCTGCCTGCGCTTGTGTCATCAAAGCGAACTTATACGTCATAGTGATTTCCTCGTTTCAAAAGGATAGATAGGTGCTACACTTTCGATAGTACCATCAATTCAAGAAGTGAGGTGACCACATGGGAATCAAACTAGATATGGTCGGCATCGTCGTCGAGGATATGAAGCGCGCGCTCGACTTCTATCGGCTGCTCGGCCTGTCGATTCCAGTATCAATGAACGGGGAAGCGCACGTTGAAGTTGACGAAGGCGGCGTCCGGCTCGCCTTTGACACAGTCGAGGTCGCGGAGTCGGTGTATGGGGAATGGAAACCGGCATCGGGGCATCGGGTCGAGCTCGCTTTCCTGTGCGACAGCCGTGAAGCGCTCGATACACTGTTTGAAGCTATCTTCAAACAAGGATACGTGATTCATCGTGAGCCGTGGGACGCGTTTTGGGGACAACGTTACGCCATCGTCGTCGACCCAGACGGGAACCTCATCAGTCTATTCGCGTCATGACAAAACCCTCGCCGGACTTGGCGAGGGCTTATTCGTCTCGGGTTTCGCCCCAAGAGCAGAGCGCCTTCATCGCTGGTTGCAGGCTAAACGCCTCCTCGGTGAGGGAGTATTCGACGTGGAGCTGTTTGTCGGTCGAATAGTCGTCGCGTCGGACCATGCCGAGCTGTTCGAGTTCGCGCAGTTGGTCGGTCAACACTTTGCGGCTGACATCGGGGATGGCGCGCTGAATCTCCGAGAAGCGGCGCGGGCCGGTCTCGAGCGTGCAGTACACTTGTGGACGCCATTTACCGCCGATGATGTCGAGCGCCTTGTTGACGGGGAACGGGGTCGTCATGTTCAGTTCGCCTCGCTTTCGGGTAGTTACTTCAATGTGCGTACTTTTTTTCTTGCTACGATGAAGGTATCTTATCGTTATCGACCCAAATGAGCAACCAAAAAGGAGCGGATCAATTTGACTTATCCACGTACATTCTCACATATCGGGCTATCAGTCCCCAGTGTGACGGAAGCAGTGAAGTTTTATGAAGACGTGATGGGCTGGTATACGATCATGAAACCGTCGGACGTCGTTGAGGATGACTCACCGATCGGCGTCATGTGCACCGAAGTGTTCGGCCCGGGCTGGGGCAAGTTCCGCATCGCCCACATGTCGACCGGTGACAAAATCGGCATCGAGCTGTTCGAGTTCCCGAACAACGAGAAACCGGAGAATAATTTTGAGTTTTGGAAAACAGGCATCTTCCACTATTGCGTCCAAGACCCAGACATCGAAGGGCTCGTCGAGATCTACTCGCATTCGTATGAACTGACATATTCGGAAGGAGCATACTAATCATGAAAGCATGGCTACTTGAACAACCTGGCTTAGAAAATATGAACCTCGGGGACATCGAACGACCGACCCCGGGAGCGGGCGAACTGCTCATCAAAGTCGAAGCGGTCGCCTTGAACCCGGTCGACTATAAAGTCGGCACGAACGGCAACCCGAACTGGGCATACCCGCACATCCTCGGCGTCGACCTCGTCGGCGAAGTCGTCGAAGTCGGCTCGAGCATCGCGAACATCATCACCGGCTCCCGCGTCGCCGTCCATACGAGTCTTGCGAACAACGGAGGTTTCGCCGAGTACGCTATCGTCGACGCGCGTGCTTGTGCCGTCGTACCGCAAGACGTGAGCGACGAAGCGGCAGCAGCCATCCTTTGTGCCGGCATGACGGCGTATGAAGCGGTCATGCAGAAGCTGAACACGCGCGACAAAGAGACGATTCTCGTCCACGCCGGAGCGGGCGGGGTCGGCGGCTACGCGATTCAGCTCGCGAAAAAGCTTGGGCTCAAAGTATTCACGACGGCGTCGCCGGAAAACTTTGATTGGGTCACATCACTCGGTGCCGACGTCGCAATCGACTACAACGTCGAGGACGTGACCGAACGCATCATGGAACTGACGGACGGCCGTGGTGTCGATCTGATTTTGAACACGGTCGGCCGTGACGTGGCAACAGCCGATCTCGATCGCCTCGCGTTCAGCGGACAGCTCACTCATATTGCCGGTCCGCCTGATATGTCGAACATGAAAGGGTTCACGCTGTCACCATCGATCCATGAAGTCGCCCTCGGTGCGGCCCATGCGAGCGAAGACGAGCGCGCGATTCGCAACTTGGCGTATATGGCCGAGGAGTTGATGAAACTGCTCGAAACGGGTGAACTGAACGACCTCGTCACCGACGTATTGCCGTTCGACCGCTTGAAAGACGGACTCGAACAGCTTCAGACGCGGAAAGTACGAGGCAAGTTGATCGTCCGCGTACGCGACTAAATCTTGGCCTCTTGTCTCGTGACAGGGGGCTTCTTTTGGAGGGGATGACATGGATTTACGGACATCGTATCAACAGACGACGCATCAACTGAGCGGGCACGGGAAACGGAACGTCGGCGTCTTACAGCGCGCGTTTGAGCAAGCCGACCCGGAGCAAACGAGCGACCATTATGGGACGGGCGAGGTCATCGAACAATTTGAACAAAAGCTCGCCACGCGGCTCGGGACGGAAGCCGCTGTCTTCTTTCCGAGCGGCACGATGGCACAACAGATCGCCTTACGCATCTGGTCGGACGAGACAGGGAATCGAAGCGTCGCCTATCACCCGCTCTGTCACTTGGAGATTCATGAACAAGACGGGTTGAGACAGCTGCATCACCTCGAGCCGATTTTGATCGGGGATAAGGACCGATTGATGACGCTTGAAGAAGTGAAGGCGTTACCGGACGTCGCTTGCCTGTTGGTCGAGTTGCCGCAACGTGAGCTCGGCGGCTATTTGCCGCCGTTTGATGAGCTTGAAGCGATCAGCCGGCACTGCCGGGAGCGGGGGATTCATCTGCATCTCGATGGGGCCCGCCTGTTCGAGACATTACCATATTATGAGAAGACGGCCGAAGAAGTATGCGCCTTGTTCGACAGCGTCTACGTCTCGTTCTACAAAGGGATCGGCGGTGTCGCCGGGGCGATTTTGGGCGGACCGAAAGCGTTCTGTGACGAGGCAAGAATCTGGAAACGGCGCTATGGCGGCGACTTGATCGGCTTATACCCGTACATCATCCCGGCCGACTACTACTATGAGCTCAGGAAAGACCGAATGGGAACGTACTACGAACATGCCAAAGCGCTCGCAACCCGGTTCAATGCGCTCGACGGTGTCTGGACGACGCCGGATGTGCCGGTGACGAACATGTTCCACCTTCATATGAATGGGGACGCAGAAACCGTCTCGAATTGGATCGAGCGTGTCCAAACGGAGACAGGCATCGGCATCACCGGGTACGTCGTGCCGCATGACGGTCATTGTTCGACCGAGATCAGTGTCGGGGATGCGTTTTTAGACATCGATACGTCTCGGCTCGACGAGTTGTTCGAGGTACTCTCCCATTAACAATGGCCAAAGCCTATCGAGGACACTGTCTCGAGTTCGAATACAAAGTAGAGCGGACGAGTGAAAATCATTAACCCCATTATACCCCCTATGGTATAATGGGGTTAATCCGTTCCACGTCAAATGAGTAGTGCCTTCTATGCCGTTTCAAAGTGGCACTCATTTCATAAAATGTATGCGCTTTCAAATATATTGAAGACGTGGAAAGTTTATTGGTTTGACGTAATTAGTCGGTCATCTATGGGAATGAAAGGGGAATTGCATGATGCGTACACATTATCGAGTTGTCATCGTCGGAGCAGGCACCGGAGGGATCAGCGTCGCTGCGCGCCTGCTTCGTGAAAAACATCATTTAGCCGATGAGGTTTTGCTGATCGATCCTGAAACGAAACACTACTATCAACCGCTTTGGACGCTCGTCGGAGCCGGAGCCGCGAAAAAAGAAGAGTCGGAGCGAGACATGGCGACACTCATCCCAAAAGGTGCGAAATGGCTTCAGGACAAGGTGGTCAGCTTCGACCCAGAAGCCAATCAAGTCGAGACGGCTGTCAACGGGACGATTCATTACGACTACTTGGTCGTCGCGTCGGGGATTGAGATCGATTGGGGTCGGATCAAAGGGTTAGAAGCAGCGCTTGGCACGAAACAAGTATGTAGCAACTACTCGTATAAACACGTCGACTACACGTGGGATACCCTTAGGGGTTTTGAGGGCGGTACCGCGTTGTTCACGCACCCAGCATCACCTGTGAAGTGTGGCGGGGCCCCGCAAAAAATTATGTATATGGCGGAAGACTACTTTGTGAAAACAGGTGTCCGCGATAACAGTAAAATCGTCTTCGGATCGGCCAATCCGGCGATCTTTGACGTTGCCAAATATCGGACGGCGCTCGAAAAAGTACTCGAACGAAAACGGATTGACACACATTTCCGTGTCAATTTAATTGAGATTAAAGCAGACGACAAAGTCGCTGTCTTTGAACAGTTAGATAGCGGTGAAACGTTCGAGATGCGCTATGACATGATTCACGTCACGCCACCGATGCAAGCACCGACATTCATTCGAGAAAGCAAGCTGGCGGACGCGGGCGGATGGGTCGATGTCGATATGTACACGCTGCAACATAAACAGTATAAAAACGTCTTCGGACTCGGCGACTGCACGAATTTACCGACGTCGAAGACCGGGGCCGCGATTCGGAAACAAGCGCCCGTCGTCGCTAAAAATGTGGGCGACCTCATGTATGGCCAAGTCCCGGTCGCGTCGTATGACGGCTACTCGTCTTGCCCGATCGTCACAGGCTACAACAAACTCATCTTGGCCGAATTCGATTACGAGAAAGTACCACAAGAGTCGATGCCGTTCAATCAAGCGAAAGAACGCCACAGCATGTACATCTTGAAAAAAGACTTTCTTCCAGTCATGTATTGGAACGGGATGTTGAAAGGGACGATGTGAGAAAGGGGGAGAAGACGATGGAACGTACAACAACGAAAGAACAGACATTAGAATCTGTGTTGACGCGGCCGGACGTCGAGCAAGCGCTCGTCTCCCTCGTCGAACGATTGCCCGAGATTGAGAAGTCGCTTCGCCGCCTCGAAGACGCCGTCGATTTCGGGATGGCGACGATGAACGACCAGCAAGTGAGACAAAAAGTCGACACGCTCCTCGACTCATCGAATTTACAAGTCGAGACGCTCGAGGCGGCGGTCAAGCTCGCCGAGAAGTTGCCGATGTTGCTCCAGGTGACGAACCAACTTGAACAGATGCTCGCTTTCGCACAAGACGTCTACGCGGACGAGCAAACACGAGAACTGATCGGTCAACGGGTCGATGAATATGTCACACCGGTAAAAGAAAAAGCCGACGCCACACGCACGATGCTCACCGAAATCCGAGCACGGGCCGAACGCGATGACCGCAACATCACGTTGTTCTCGCTCGTTCGTTGGTTGAAAGAGCCATCGGTCCAGCATGGCCTCAAGTATATGCAGGCGACGGTCGAAATATTGTCCGAACAAACAAAAAAATAATGAACCGGTCCGGACGTGAATCCATCACGTCCGGTTTTTGTATGCTCAAATAGTTGGTGTTTTTTACCCGTGGGGGTATGATAGAAGAAGAAAGTGAGTCGGAAATTGTACGTTTGACGACGCTCGGGTACGGCAATATCGAGATTGTAGAGAAACTCGGCATCAGTCCGAAGACGGTCGAGTTATGCTTAAAAAATCGATTGATCGACCACGACAGTTAGGAAAGAGGGGAAGTTATGAAACTAGATTTAGAGAAGACGGTCGATTCGCAGTACATTCAACAGCACCTCGCCAACGAGCGGACGTTCCTCGCCTGGATCCGGACAGCTATCACTGTCATCGGGATCGGCTTCCTCGTGACGAACTTTCATTACTATCGAAGTGAGAACTTGAGCGGGGCCGAGCATCAATTGATCACGGCGATCGGCATCTTGTCGATCATCTTCGGTATCGCGACGATCCTCGTCGGGACACGGTCGTACTTAAAAAAAGTGCACACGATCAACTCGCAGCAGTTCAAGTCGGCGAAGATGAGCCTCGTCGCGCTCGCCATCGGGATGGTGTTCATCTTCACGCTCATCTTGATCGTCAGTTATTTTCTGTTTTAACAAAAAACCGCCCGCACCTCGGTTGAGATGCGGGCGGTTTTGGTTATCTCGAGACGATGGCGTCGAGACGGTCGAGCTGTGATGAGAAACCCTCGACGGCGCCCATTTCGACGACTTGTTTGAGGGCGGCTACGTCTGTGAATTCGGAGCGGCTGACGAGCAACGTCCCGTCCGGAATATCGACAAAATCGTTAGTGATCGTCATGACCGGCAGCTCGGGGTTGACGTTCCCTGCTTCGTCAGAAAACGCATCCGTGTAGACGATGCGGGCATGGGGTTCAATCTCAAGAAACGTCGATTTGCCCCACGATTCCATTCCAAAATAATCACCTTGATCTTTGTCGACACACGTCATGCAATAATGCCACGTCCCACCCGGTTCAAACTCAAACGTGCGGATGTCTGTTTTCCATCCCGCAGGTCCCCACCACGCCTCTAAGTGAGCCGGGCTTGAGAATGCCTCGAACACGAGCTCACGTGGCGCTTTGAAACTCCGCTCAACAACCAAGGTCGTACCTTCGACGTGCGATTTGACCGTTCCCATTTGAAAGACCCCTCTCTAGAGAAAGTACGATACACCGACTTGAAACGATGTAGTCCTTATTCCCGAATTGAGCGTCCTTCCAACCTGATCAGTCAAACAACAAATCGAGCACCGTCTCGCCGATGGAACGTTCTTTCCCTTCGTACGGGAAGGAATGGATATGGATGGCCGGATTGAAATTCAATTCGATGATGCCGTAGTCATTTTCTGCGTCAAGCGACGGGATCATCATATCGACGCCGCAAATCGTGGCACCGATCGCTTTCGCCGAATCGACCGCGACCTGTTTATAAAAGTCAGAGATTTGGTCCGTATAGTCGATGCTGTCGCCACCTGTGCTAATGTTCGAGTTCTCGCGCAAGAAGACGCGCTCGCCGTCAGCGAGGACGCTGTCAGGAGTTTTGCCTTGCGGACGCAGGAACGATACGACGATGTCGTCGATCTCGATCTTCTCGAGCGGTGTCTTATAGCCTTTGCCGCGGAGCGGGTCCTCATTTTTCTTCGCGACGAGCTCGCGGATCGTCGAGACACCGTCCCCAGTCACATTCGCCGGGACGCGGTGCAAGATGCCGGCGACCGTATCACCGATGACGAGGAAACGATATTCTTTCCCCGGTAAAAACGTCTCGAGCAAGACGACGTCGTCGAACGTGTTGGCATGACGGAACGCCTCGAGCGCCTCGTCGAGCGTCGTCCCGTCTTTGAAGATGTGGATGCCGATCCCGAAGTTCGTCGATTTCGGCTTCAGGACAATCGGCTGAACGGAAAACTCGGACCAGACGTCACGCAAGTCGTCTTCACTGCGCAACTCGACACCCCCAGGGACGTGGATGCCGTGTTCGGCGAGCACATGTTTTGTCACCGTCTTGTTTTCCATCATCAGCACCGACACGTAGTTATCTTTCGACGTTTTCGTCGCTTGTCTGACGTACTCGACCCGATTGCCGTGACGGAGACGGATGAATTGGTCGTCCCGGTCGACGACATCGACCGCGTAACCCCGTTTTAAGGCCGACTTCATCAAAATTTGCGTCGACAGTTCCATGTCCGTATAGCCGTGCATCCGGAACCGGTTGGCGAACGCATCTTCATAATACGTCTCGGCTTGGCGGAGTGACCAGGTCGTATAGCCTTCGTCGGTCATGACTTTTGTCAGCCGGGCCGAGTAGGTCGCTTCGACGTTGTCAATCCGTTCCCGGACGGACGCGAAGACGTCAGCAAAACCGAGGTCGTGTTGCGCGTTGAACGACTCGATGTCAGCGACGAGGTCACGAGCGAACGTTTGCAGCGCGACCGGCTCGCCATCACGTTCGAGGACGAGTGACGGCGATAGGCCCTCTTTGGCGACGAGCTGTTGGTTACGGAACGCCTCGGCTTGCCAGTCCGCGAAGTCAGTCTCGTCTTTCAACGCTAAATAGAGCAAGAAGACGTGCAGGAATCGCAAATCATCGAGTGCGATACCGGTCTTCTCGAATGGATTGAGGTCGATGTTGCGAATCTCGATATAATCGATGCCGGTCTTCTCGAGCCGGTCGAGGTCATTTCCGCCGCGTGACGTTTTCAGTCGAATCGGCGAGTACAGCTCGTTCGGGTTGGCGATGTCGCCTTTGGCGATCAACCGGCGGACGCTACTCGCATAGTCTGGGAGCGTCGCGTAGTCCGGATAGAGCGGCTCGACGTTCGTATAACCGCAGTCACTATTTCGGTACGACAGCGCCGTCGTATTCGAGTAGACGTCCTCGTTCAACGCCTGCATTTGGCTGACGCAACGTTCCTCGTAGCTCGTATGGACGGCAGGCGTTCCGCCGAGCAAGTAGACAGCGAGCCAACGCATACGTAAATAGTTCCGGACGAGCTTCAAATAGAGCTCGTTTTTGAAGCGGTCATATTGCTCGGGCGACCCTTCATATAACGCGGCGATCAAATCGTCCGAGAACGAGAAGTTGAAATGGATCCCGGAGATGAGCTGTTTTTTCGCCCCGTACTTTTGAAGCAGATGTTCACGGTAACGGCCTGCCTCAATACCGGAACTGCCGAAGTCGGCGAGCGGGATGACGCCGCCGTCCGGCAACGCACACGGCATCGACTGTGGCCAAAGCCGTTCATCGCCGATATTTAGCGCTGTGATGTCATAAAGCGTCTCTAAAAAATTATGTGCCGCTTCGACGGTCGGGAACGTCGGCGTGATCAGTTCGATCTGGCTCTCGGAAAAATCGGTCGTAATATACGGGTGCGTCGCTTTGTCACCGAGACTTGATGGATGTTTCGTCACGGCGAGCGTCCCGTCTGTTGTCACACGTAGCATTTCGCGTTCGATCGCGAACCGTCCGCTCGTGAGAAGTTGCTTGGATAATTGCTTAAATCGCTTCTGCAAGTGAAGTCACTTCCTTTTTCTTTAGTCGAACAAACAGTGCCGAGACGAGCCCTTTGACGATGCTCGAGATGGCGATGCTCCACCAGATCGCGTCGATGCCGAGATACGGCTCGAGGAGGATGGCGAGCGGGATCCTCGCGACGGTGAAGACGATAGAGATCGTCGCCGGGATCTTCGGTAGCCCGAGTCCTGAGAAATAACCGTTCCCGATCATCTCGAGCGAGGCGAAGATGAGGGAGACGCTGATGATGCGTAAATAGCTGGCCCCAATCTCGATCGTACTCGGGTCATCGACGAAGGCGCGGATGAGCACGTCCGGGAAGAAGAGGAATACGAGCGTGATCAGCCCGGTGTAGAGCATACCGAGGTGCGTCGTCACGCGATACCCTTCGTGCACGCGTTCAATCTGTCGGGCACCTATATTTTGGCCGGTATAGCTCGCAATCGCCCCGTTCAGTCCGCCGATCATCATGTAGGCAATCGACTCGATTTGTAGGCCGATGCGCTGGGCGGCGATCGCTTCCGTCCCGTATGAACCGATCATGCGAGCGAGAAAGATGCTGATGACGGTAAAGAGGACACGCTGGGTCGCCATCGGGAAGCCGAGGCGAACGATCTCTGTATAGTCGGCGCGAACGGGTTCGACCGTCTCCTCCCAGTCAAAGAGCGCGCGAGCCCGATGCCAGAAGAAGCCGAACATGACGGCGTTGGCGACGAGTGTCGCCAGACCGGCCCCGAGCACGCCGAGACCAAGCGGATAGATGAAGAGCGGAGACAAGATCATGTTGAGCGTGACCCCGGTCGCATTGATCCGCATCGCCGTCGTCGTATTGCCGAAAGCGCTGAATATGCGAGCGTACAGCAAGTTGAAGAACGAGAACAACAGCATCGGTGCGCTGACGAGCAAGTAGCTGTAAGCGAGCCGCTCGACGGTTGGTGCGTTCATATTCAAAAAGCCGATCATCGTCTGCCCAAAGGCGACGAGGAGCGTCAAGAAGAACAGGCCGAGGACGAGGTTACCTCGTTTTCCGGCCTTGACGTAACGTTGGATCAACTGTTGGTCCCGCCTGCCAACGGCTTGCGACACTTTGATGCCGGCGCCGACGACAAGTAACGATTGAATCGCCTGGCCGAGCATAATATAAAAACTGGCCGCACCGATACTGGCGACGGCGTCGCTACCGAGCGCACCGACCCAAAACATATCGACGAGACTATACGTGAACTGTAAGAGCGAGCTGCCGACGAGCGGAAGGGCGAGCGCCAAGATGACGCTCTGCACACGTCCGGTCGTCAAATCGACGGTTTTCACAAGACAAGACTCCTTCAACGAATTAGTATATAACCATTTAGTTATATATAAGCACGACGAGACAAAATTGGCAATCACGACGCCCGACTCGACGAAAAATCGACACAAAAAAAGGAATTCGAGGTGAATTCCTTAATGAGTGTAGGCCCGAATCCAAGTCGTCATATAAACGAGCGTCGAGATGATGAGTGTCGAGGCGAGTGCGTAGATCGGGTAGGTCGGGAACGCGTCTTCGAACAGCGGGTAAAACATGAACGACGACATGAGCAGCGGCACCGATATCCCGAACGAGACGTAGGCCGCTTTCGTCGCTTTCGCCGTGATCACTTGTTCGCGTTCATCGACGTCACTGAACTCGGTCATCCGGACCGACCATTTCCAAAAACTCATATCGCGATTCGGTCGGGTGTTGAACGAATAGACGCTCCAGACAATGAAGAAGCCGACGAGCAACAACAGCGGCACCATGTTAAATTCGATTTCGAATCGCTCGGTTTCAATCACCGTGGTCACATCGGACACGAACGAGCTGAATAGAAATGCCATCAAGATGTACAGGATGATGCTGGAGATGGACTGAATGACGACATGTTTCAAATTGTTTCCTCCTCAATCGTAAAAATTGATTCGACCGGTTCCTCGAATACGTGGGCGATTTGCATCGCCAGCAGGAGCGACGGGGTGTAGCTCCCTTTCTCGAGCGAGATGATCGTCTGTCTCGTCACACCGACCTTGGCCGCAAGGTCGCCTTGAGTCAATTGATGCCGGGCCCGTAACTCCTTGACGCGATTGACTAATGGCATGGTGCCACCTCATTTCTTGTTTCTAGTTATAGTGTAAAGTAAACTTTACTTAATGTAAAGCTGACTTTACTTATTTGCGGGTGGTACAATAGAACCAAATGTGGAAGGGGAGAGGTCGATGAAAGCGATTTCAGGACAGCATCATGTCTCGGCGATGACGGGGGATGCCAAGAAAAACTTACGATTCTACACGGAAGTTCTCGGGATGCGGCTCGTTAAAAAGACGGTCAACCAAGATGATCCGTCGATGTATCATTTATTTTATGCGGACGAGACGGGCGCGGCGGGGACGGATTTGACATTTTTTGAGCTGCCGTTTCTCGGGCAGACGTATCGAGGAAGCAGCAGCATCTCGCGGACGGCGCTCCGCGTGCCAGAAAAAGCATTGCCGTACTGGCTAGAGCGGTTTGCTGCGTTCGGTGTGCTGCATGACGAAGTGACGGACGTGCTCGGACGACCGACGCTCTACTTTGAGGATGAGGAGGGGCAACGGCTCTGTCTCGTGGAAGGTGGTACGGGTACGCCATGGAGACAGGGACCAGTCCCTGTTGACGCTGCCGTCTTCGGTCTCGGATTTAGCGAATGGACGGTTCGGCGGCCAGAGAAGACGGAACGGGTGTTGACAGAAGTGCTCGGCTATCGCTTCTCGACCGAGTTCGAACGTGACGGTCAAGCAGTGCGTGTCTTTGAGACGGGCGATGGAGGTGTGGCGACGGAGATTCATCTCGTCGGTCGTCCCGATCTACCGTCGGAACGGCCAGGACGGGGCAGCGTCCACCACGTCGCGATTCGCGTCGAGGACGATGGCGAGATGGGGCGTTGGGTCGAGCGACTTGATGCGTTCGGCATTAGCCACTCTGGACTGATCGATCGCTATTATTTCAAGTCGATTTACTTCCGTGAGCCGAGCGGAATCTTAGTCGAGCTCGCGACCGATGGACCCGGATTTGCGACCGATGAGCCCGTCGAAACGCTCGGGGAACGGTTGGCGTTGCCGCCTTTCTTAGAGCCACGCCGAGCGGAGATCGAGGGAAAACTGAAGCCGATTTAACAACAAAACTCGACAGACTAGTTTAGTCCGTCGAGTTTTGTACGCCTAAAAGCATGGCCAGATCATTCGTTCGGTTCGCCATCAGGTCGGCGATCGTGTAACGGTCGAGCACGTGCAGGAAAGCGAGCATCGCCTCGTTCAAGACGCTCCGCAGGTCACAAGCCGGTGCGATGACACAGCGGCCTTCGCCGAAGCATTCGACGAGCTCGAACGGTTCCATCGTCCGGACGACGTCGCCGACGTTGATGTCTTCCATGGGGCGGGCGAGCCGGAAACCGCCGCCGCGACCTCGTACCGATTCGAGATAGCCGTGCTTCCCGAGCTCATAGACGACTTTCATGACGTGGTTCTTTGAGATCTGGTATTGGTCAGCCACTTCTTGGATCGTCACGAGACGATGGGAGAACGTGGCGCTGTACATTAATGTTCGGAGTGCGTAGTCGCACGTTTGCGTGAGCCGCATGATCGTTCACCTCTTATTTGTCCATTGTACAAGACATTTCTTGAAAGCGCGACGATGGAAGATGTGAAAAAAGCGTGGCGGAATCAAGGCTAAAAGTTGAACTTCGTTTTAAACAAGTATTTTATATATTGCTTTTACCGTGACGAAACTCACATAATGTATGTGTACTTTCAAAAAGGGGGAAATATTTATGTTAGATCAACAAACGATTGAAATTGTCAAAGCGACGGCACCGGTCTTGAAAGACCACGGTGTCGCCATCACGAGTCATTTCTATAAGCGCATGTTCGCAAACAATCCAGAAGTTCGTCAGTTCTTCAACCATACGAACCAACAACGCGGCCGCCAGCCAGAAGCGCTCGCCAACGCCGTCTACGCGGCCGCCGTCCATATCGACCGTCTCGAAGCGATCTTACCGGCGATCCAACCGGCGCTTCATAAACATAAAAGCTTGAACATCCGCCCGGAACATTATCCGATCGTCGGCGCTAACTTGCTCGGCGCAATTCAAGACGTTCTCGGTGAAGCGGCGACGCCTGAGATCATCGAAGCTTGGGCAAAAGCGTACGGTGTCATCGCCGATGTCTTTATCTCACTCGAGAAACAAATGTACGCCGATGCACCATGGATCGGTTTCAAGCCGTTCACGGTCGCTGAAGTCATCGAAGACACGCCGGAAGTGAAACGGTTCCGTCTTGTCGCGAACGACGGTGTCTTCGGCATGGCTATTCCAGGCCAGTACATCTCAGTCCAAGCCCGCATCGTCGGGGAAGACATTCTACACCACCGTCAATACAGCGTCGTCGAGACGACAGAAGACGGTTATTGGATCGCGCCGAAAGCGGAAGGGCTCGTCTCGAACTGGCTTCACGAGCAAACAGTCGGCACAGAGATTCCGATGAGCGCGCCAGCAGGCGAGTTCACGATGGAAGACACGGACCGTCCGCTCACGCTCGTCGCTGGCGGGATCGGTATCACACCGCTGTTCAATATGGCGAAGACAGCGCTCCGTCAAGGCCGCTCGGTCACACTATTACACGCCGTCCGCAGCACGAACCTCCGTCCACTCGGTGAAGAGCTCGATGAACTCGTGAACGAGGGACTAAAGCTCATCACACACATCGACGAGGTGTCAGGCTGCATGAGCGCGAAACAGGTAGAAGCACTCGATGTCGAGGGTCGCGACGTCTACACATGCGGCCCGACCGCGATGATGGAGACGGTCGTCCAAACGATTCCCCAAGCGCGTTACGAGTTCTTCGGTCCATCGGCCGTCCTCGCCAAAGCATAAGAAAAGACGACCGCGAAAGCAGTCGCCACACCACCGCGAACCGGTCATCGGTTTGCGGTTTTATAATTCTTCCGCGTGCATCACATTTCTGTCGCCGTCAAGCGTCTCAAGTGTCTCGAATCTACCCCGTTGTGATTCATCGAGCGTGATCAAGTAAGACATGACGTATCCTTCGTCTCGAGGGTCGTTCACGGTGTATGTCTCGCTCCAATCCGAACCGCTTAGTCGCACGTAAGCCACATCTTCCGGTTTTTCGTTGAAGCGAATCCCGATGTATTCACCTGTCGCATTCCCGAAATGAATCGAGTCGAATGGCTTTTCTTCGATGATATCCCATGGCGACGCGCTAAAGTCCCCATTTGTTTTCATGATCCCGAGACCGAGAATCGTATCGTCTGAGTTCGTGAAGAGCACAACGGTGGACCCCTCTAGTTTATGGTACTCATAAGCGTACCAGCCTTGAGCCGTTAACTTTTCGTTCAGTTCTTGCTGCGCCTGTTCAGAGGCTTGCTTTCGTTGTTCCCCGTTATAATATTGGACACTGGCCGCAACTGAAATGGCGATGATGATGATCATACCTGTAAGGAATAACGCGAATCCACGTTTTGACATCTTGCCCCTCCTTGTTCAGTTTTTCATAAGTCGATGGAGTCAAGTACTTGATTATTTTGGTCTAACGTTTGAAGGGTCCAGTTTTCTTGAGGGGCGTTATGCAATTTCAAGATATGGTATTCAGAAAAAGCATCCTCTTCAGGGCGGTTGAGGACGTGTTGTTCTTGCATCAGCTCTCCGATGATTCGGAGAGAAGCCACTTTTTGAGGATTATGATTGAGACGCACACCAAAATAGTGAGTGGTTTCATCATGGAGATGAACGTAGTCGAACGGAGGCATGTCGATGCTGTCTACGGTTTCGAAAGCGTAGTCGTCGTCGTTCATTTCGGCGAGTCCAAGCAATGTCTCGTCCTCATTTGTGAATAGGGCGAGGGTCGATTCATCAATTTGATCGTATGTATAGGCGTGGAAGTCATATTCCGTCAAATAGCGATCAAGTTTTCGGTTTTCGTAAAAGGTGCGTCCGTTCTGTAACAAGACGACGATTGCTATAAAAGCAACTAAAGGCCAAATTAGTTTTCGTTTGAACATTTACCTCTTCCTTTCTATTGAAACAGCCCATGCCTCTACCTGAGCGCATGGGCTGTTTGTTTAGTACGTCAAACTCGCGGCGACGATGATGCCGACGACGAGCGAGGCCGAGAATAGGCTGACGCCGACGGCGAGGTTGCCGTTTTCGACTTCTTTCTCCAAGTTTACGCCAGGCGTGAGCACGTACTCAAACGTCCAAAAAGCGAGCACTTGGGCGAGGATCCCGACGAGTCCCCAGATGAAGGCGTCGAGTAGGTTGACGCTGTTCGCCCAAACTGTGTAGATGACGATGGCGAGGCCGAGCGCTTTGCCCCAAAGTTTGAGAGCGACGGCGACGTTGCCAGCTTTGATGAGTTTGCGTTCCGAATATTTTGTCGTCAGGGCGAACACGACGAGTCCTGCTAAAATAAGTCCGAACCCGGTACCGAGGTGAGCCAGGAAGCTCAAGATTGAATCGAGCGTGATAAATGTCATGTGTTAATCTCCTTCGTGAGTTGGTGTGCCGATGGCTAGGTAGTAGGACTGGTTGTTCGTGATCATGCTTCCGGCCCGGGCGCCGAGCGCCGACGGGTGGCCGTTCAGACAAAAGCAGCCGATCATGTAGTGCGTCGCAAGCGGACCGTTGACCGTGTTCGTCGTTCGTGTCGGCAGCTCGTTGAATTGTTGATACACCGCGGTCTCTTCGGCATATGTCTGCAGTACTTCTTTATGGAACGGGACGCCGTCTTCGGCATACAAAATGACCGAGTCGCCTTCACGTCCGAAGGCCGGTTTTTGCACGTAAGCGCTCTGGCCTAAAAATGGGTCCGCCTCGAGATAAGTCGGTAACAAGTGAGTCCGGATGACCTGGCGCTCCGCTGTGTCAAAATATGTATCCGTCTCATACAGTTCCCAAATGAGCGCTTGGACGCCTTTGGACTGCATGAGAAATGCGGACAACGGGTTGAGGAGCGACACGTGCTTCGCTTGATTCAACTCGAGCAGCCGGATGCCGATCAAGTCGCCGTTCGGCGCCCGGTCGTCGACCAAGTGCTCGATCGGATACGTCTGGCGGTACAAGACGTCGACCCGTTCGCCCGACGGGGTATAGACGCCGTCCACGTCGACGAGCAACCGGTAGAGCGGGACGAATTCTGACGGCAAGTCGAGCGTCTCTTGGAGGAAGCGGGTCGTCCATTTGTCCTCGATGTTGTCGTCGTGTGACGTGAAGACAATTTTTGGTGTCCCGTCGCGATTTAATCGTTGCCACGCCGCGATGACGGCTTTACGGAGTTCGGTCTTCAGCTCGGCTGTCGCGCCCGCGTTCGGGTTGTTCAGCCCGAACTCGGTCGTCACATACCGGTTCACATCGAACAGTTCTTTGATGAACGTCGGCGTGTCGGCGTTGAACTCCATCAGTTTGATCACACCGTCTTTGACGATCCAGTCATAACGGCCGATGATCGTCTCTTGCGGGAGCGCTTTGTCACGCAAGAACGGCAAGCTCGCCTCCGGATAACCGAGCAGACGGAGCGTCTCATCTGGGAGCGTCCGCAACAATCGATTGGCTTTCCGGAAGATGGCATCGACGGCGCGCGTCGCTTCCCGGATGCGATCGACCTCGTCTTGCGTGTAGACGAGGCAATCGTAGAGTGCATATTCTTCGTCGTTCAAGTCGGGCCAAAAGTAAGGGATTTGGCCAAACAAGTCGTGCCGATTCATCCCCCGAATCCGCCTTTTGAGCCGCTGCCGAGTCCTGAGTTTGATCCTGAATTCGATCGGTTCGGTGTGATGCTGCTCGCGCCACCGTTCGAGCGGTAGTTTTTATAAGCGGACGAGTTTTTTAGCGAACTTTTTGAATTGAACAGACTGCCGAGTAAGAAGAAGCTCCCGAAGTGCGGGGACCGTCTGTCGTCGCAGTAATATGATTCCGTTTCATCGTCCCATTCCCAGTCGTCACACTCATAGCCGGTTGGCTCTTCCGGTAACGTCGCTTGTTGCGTTTCGTCCGTACCGCACGCCGCGAGTGACGCTGTCAAGACGGCGGCCGAGAGACCGCTTAAAATCTTCTTGCTTGTTTTCATGTTGTTTCCTCCAGTGTATAGCCAGTCGGGGTGACATAGATGACGTAGACGCCACGGTCCTCGTCCGTCTCGGCCGAGTCGCGCGCATATTCGTTTCCAGCGACGTATAAATACTCGCTGCCGAGCATGGCGAGCGCGTCAAGGTGACGGTCGACGAAGTACGCTTCGAGCAGCGGGTTGTCGAACCGGTCGTCGAGCGTACGAATCTCGACTTTGATGTCGTCAGTTGCTTTCTTATCAACAGGTCCTTCCGTGTACCGGTCGACATAAATCAAGAAATATTGGTCGCCTTCGAGCGCGGACGAGCGTTGTTTGTACGTCATGCCGTCTTTGACGAAAAATTCGCATTCGCGTCTAGCGAGTACTTCATCAAGCCCGAGCGATGTATAATGGTAGAGTGGCTCGAACGAGATCTCATTTTTATAGAGTCGGTATTCTAAAACGATGGAGTCCATAAGTCAGTCCTTTCTTTTTTCTTTCTATACGGAACCGAACGCAAACTGGTTTCGTAAATCAATTGAGTTGTCTCTAGTATATAGGAGAAAGGGAGTGATTTCAGTGCATATCTTTTTTCGAGTGTGGCGCGGGTTATCGAAATTATCGTTTCTGAACGTCGTGTTGGCATCACTCGTCATTATTTTGACCGGTACCGTCCTCGGTTACTGGCTCGAGCCGGAGACGTTCCCGTCGATGTTCGATTCGTTCTGGTGGACGATGACGACGCTGACGACGGTCGGTTACGGTGATTTCTTCCCGTCAACTGTTGCCGGGCGTTGGCTAGGCATTTTCTTGTTCCTGTTCGGGATCGGGATTATCGGGGCTTTGATCGGAAAACTCGTTGAGGTCGGTGCGACGTTTCAACGTTTAAAACGGGAGGGAAAGCTAGTGTATCGAGGAGAAGGGCATTACGTCTATATCGGTTGGTCGCCGAAGACGAAGAAAGCGATCGACGAGGTGCTCAGCTATGAGCCGAAGGCGGAGATCGTCTTGATCGATCAATTGAAAGAAGAACCGTACGATCATGACAACGTCCATTTTGTCCACGGTGACCCGTCCGATGAGGCGGTGCTCCTGCAGGCGAACATTTTGAAAGCGCGTCGGGTCGCCATCTTCGCGGATGCGCAGATCAGCGAGACGTTGCTCGCCGACGGGAAATCGCTATTGATCGCGTCAGCCGTCGAGGCGCTGTCGTCGGAACGAAATGTTGACCTACATACGGTCGTCGAAGTATGCGAAGAGCGGAACATCTCAAAGTTCAAACACGTGCGCATCGACGACTTTATATTGGCGAACGATTCGGTATCGCTCCTCATGGCGAAAGCGACGTTACAGCCGGGCACGACATCGATTTTTCGGCAACTGCTCAGCAAGCAGTCCGGTGGCAACATTCAAGCGCTCGCGCCGAAACCCGAGTGGGCGACGGTACGGGACGCTGTTGAAAACTTGTTGCACCAGGGCGTCACGTTAATTGCCGTCAACGACCGTCTCGATTTCGCGACGGCGCTCGATACAACGCTTGAGCCGAACGACACACTCTACATCGTCTGTCATGACGATGCGTGGGAACGTCTAAAGCAAGGAGGAATTTGATGCATAACGGAACGTTTATCCGCAAGATGACACGTATGCAAAACGTGCAGCGGTGGGATGAATACGCGCCGCACTATCACGACAACGCCGCGAGCCATAGTTTCCGCGTCGCCGTGTTCAGTTTGATCGCGGCCTATTATGAAGAGAACAACGGACGGGACGTCAACTTGCTCGATGTGCTCGGCAAGGCGTTGTTCCACGATATGAACGAGGTGCAGACCGGCCCGATCATGCACCGGACGAAAAAAGAGCCGACGCTCAAAGAACATATCGAACGGATGGAGCGGACGGCGAGCCTCGGGTTGGTCGACTTGTTGTCACAGTCGCTCCGGCCGCACTTTTATCGTTTTCTCGTCGAAGCGGAGGACGATTCGTTCGAAGGACGGATTGTCGACGGGATCGATTCGTTCGATGCGATGCTGTTCGTGCGGCGTGAAGTCGCACACGGATCGCCACACTTCGTCGAGAAGCTCAAAGAGATGAAAGCGATGCTCCGCAACCATCCGCTCGAGTCAGTCCGCTGGCTCTATGAGCAAGTCGAAATGGAGACGGACGTCGCGACGTTCATCGAGAACGTCATGCGGATGGATAGCGTCCGGCGCTGGAAAGGCCGTTTCAACACGATTGACGACAACGACGCCATCCACGGTTTCCGGGCGGCGGCGCTCGGTCTGTTCAGCGGCTTGCTCGAGCGTGAGAAGTACGGGGTCGAGGTCGACGTCGCCGAACTGACTGCGCGCTTGCTCTGTCACGACCTCGTCGAAGGCGTGACCGGGGACGTGCTCGGTCCGGTGAAGCACTCGACGGCCGAGACAGGTGCTGCGTTCGAGGCGTATGAACGGGCCGAGAGCGAGGCGTTATTGTCGCTCCTCCCGGAATACATGCAACCGGCGTTCCGGCGCTATATGGCCGATTCGAAAGATGCGACGTACGAAGGGTCGCTCGTCGATATGATGGACAAGCTCGACGCGTTGATCAAGATGAACATGGAGCGGAAGATGAACGGGGCCGAGTACGAAGTCACGTACCGGGAACAACTCCGAAAAGTCCAGTCGCGCTATGAGAATCCGAGTATGATTTTCTTCCTCGCCTACATTTTGCACGATCTCGATTATGTCACGAGTTAAACGAGTCGCAGACGACCTGTCTGCGGCTTTTTTTATATCATTCATTGACATATATCATTTAACGATATATATTAGGAGTAAGAAGTATATCAATGAATGATAGAGGAGGCGAGACGATGCCACGGAACGATACGATTGGGCTCGGGGAGTTGACCGACAGCACATTTTACATCTTGCTCGCGCTGACCGAGCCAAGACATGGGTATTTGATCATGCAGTTCGTCGAAGAGTTGACGAACGGGCGGGTGCAGATCGGTCCGGCGTCGATGTACACGATCATCAAAAAACTCGTGAACGCGTCGCTGATCGAGCCGCTCGACGGGGACGGGAAGAAGAAGAGTTACATCATCACAGACATCGGGCGCGCGTTGTTACACGAAGACGTGAAACGGCGCCAAGCGATGGTCGACGACGCACGTTTCATTATGGAAGGGGAGGGCCACAGATGAACCGAAAATATATGGCGAGTTGGGGCCTCGCGTTCGCTGAAGAACGTGAGATGGAGAAGTTGGGACGGATGGCCGCGCAGGGCTGGCATTTAGAGAAGTTTGCACCGCTCGGCTATACGCTCGTCGAAAGGGAACCGGCGGACGTCCAGTATAGTCTCGATTATCGTAAACGACCGGACGAGGATTATTTCGAGCTGTTCCGCGCGAGCGGCTGGGAACACGTCACGTCGAGCGGGGACGAGATTCACGTGTTCAAAGGGAGTCCGGACGCGCGACCGATTTACTCGGATCGTGAGACGACACACGAGAAATACGCTCAAGTCGAAGGGCAGATGGGGAAAGTCGCGTTGGTACTGCTCATCTTATGGATTGGCCTGTTTATGTTGCTTGAACTGGATTGGTCGGGACTCGTCGAGACGGGATTGATCATGGTCCAGTTGCTCGTCACGATCGGACTTGTCTTCACAGGTCTCCCGTATTTAGGCTATCTCGTGAAGCGGAAACGGCTCGATCGTAAAGGATGACTAGGCGGATGGCACAAGCCATCCGTTTTTGTTTTGGTCAACTGAACTATTCGAACAAAAAATAGTTAGGTGCATAGAACTGTTTTTCGGAAATCCTCTGTTCAACTAAAGTGGAATCGGGCATGATATTTTATGAAAGCGCTTGCATCTAATTTGATAGGAGGAAAACGCATGATGAAGAGACGACAAGGGTTTGCGGTCATCGCTGGCGTCACGGCTGTTGCACTGCTAGCCGGGCAACCGGTCGCACAAGCAGCGACGCCTCAAAACGGTACGATGATGCAGTATTTTGAATGGTACGTTCCTAACGACGGCTTACATTGGAATCGATTATCGAACGACTCCCAGAACCTGAAGGACATCGGAGTGACGACGGTATGGATCCCGCCGGCGTATAAAGGGACGTCGCAAAACGATGTCGGTTATGGGGCGTATGACTTGTATGACCTCGGTGAGTTCAACCAAAAAGGGACCGTCCGGACGAAGTACGGTACGAAAGCGCAGCTCCAATCGGCGATCTCGAACTTGCGTGGTAAAGGTATCGGTGTCTACGGCGATGTCGTCATGAACCATAAGGGTGGTGCCGACTATACCGAGTCTGTCCAAGCGATCGAGGTGAACCCGTCGAACCGGAACCAAGAGACGTCAGGGGAATACGGCATCTCGGCCTGGACCGGCTTCAACTTCGCGGGCCGCAACAATACATACTCGCCGTTCAAGTGGCGCTGGTATCACTTTGACGGGACCGACTGGGATCAGTCACGCAGCTTGAGCCGAATCTACAAGTTCAAGAGTACGGGCAAGGCGTGGGACACGGACGTCTCGAACGAAAACGGCAACTACGACTATCTCATGTATGCCGACGTCGACTTCGAGCACCCGGAAGTCCGCCAAGAGATGAAGAACTGGGGCAAGTGGTACGCCGACTCACTCGGACTCGACGGGTTCCGCTTGGACGCGGTCAAGCATATCAGTCACGCGTATTTGCGTGAATGGGTGACGAGCGTCCGGCAGACGACCGGCAAAGAGATGTTCACGGTCGCCGAATATTGGAAGAACGACCTCGGCGCCATCAACGACTATCTCGCGAAGACCGGTTACACGCACTCTGTCTTCGATGTACCGCTCCACTATAACTTCCAAGCGGCCGGCAATGGCGGCGGCTTCTATGACATGCGCAACATTTTGAAAGGCACTGTCACCGAGCAGCATCCGACGCTCGCCGTGACAATCGTCGACAACCATGACTCACAACCAGGGCAGTCGCTCGAGTCGACGGTCGCCAACTGGTTCAAACCGCTCGCCTATGCGACGATCATGACGCGCAGCCAAGGCTATCCGACGCTCTTCTACGGAGACTACTACGGGACGAAAGGGACGACGAACCGGGAGATCCCGAACATGTCGGCCTCGCTCCAACCGATCATGAAAGCACGTAAAGACTTCGCCTACGGGACACAGCACGACTATCTCGATCATCAAGACGTCATCGGTTGGACACGTGAAGGCGTGAGTGACCGGGCCAAGTCAGGTCTCGCGACGATTTTGTCTGACGGACCGGGCGGATCGAAATGGATGTACGTCGGCAAGCAGAACGCCGGTGAAGTGTGGAAAGATATGACGAACAACAACACCCGTCTCGTCACAATCAATAGCGACGGCTGGGGTCAGTTCTTCGTCAACGGGGGTTCGGTGTCGATTTACACCCAACAATAATGACTTCGAACAGAGGGACACCATCCATATCGGATGATGTCCCTCTATTTCACGTTTGTAGCAGACGTTGCACGAGCTTCGTATTCCACATCCCGTATCCGATCAAGGCACCAATCAGATTCAACATGAAATCATCGATGTCAAAACTGCCGCGTCGAGTGACGAGCTGGATGACTTCAAGGGTGAATAATAGCACCGTCATGAATCCGACGAACTTACCGATTCGATTCACCGATTTTATAAACAGCGGCACATAGATTCCCATCGGTAAGAATAGCAATACGTTACCACCTAAATTTTTGATTGGGATGTCCACATTCAAGCTTCCGTCCTTGATCGATTGGATATAAAGGCGAATCGTTTCAAACGGGACAAGATTCGAGGAGGCCTGAATGTATTCGACTAACGATAAGTTAGTAAAAAGTTGGCCGCGCCCCCCGCTGAACATCAGGACGAACAGTCCAATCAGATACAGGATGAAGCTCAGTTTGATCATTTTTTTCATGTCTTAAAATCAACTCTTTCTGAATTCATCTTTTGTGCAACGTACATTATACAATACAAGTAAATCGGTTATTCCGGTCGTGCTCACTCAATGATTTGCACGTTCAATCAATCTGTTTCTAAAATCTAACACTCTTTTAAGATAATACATGGTATAATTACCTGGTATTAGTTTAGGTGGGGAAGATGACCATACGGATACTATGAATTCACCTTCACGAACGTCGGTTGTCGGTTTCATTTCATATCATCACTTTAGACGCGTCGTGAACGCTGTCGAATTCAAGGAGGCTCACATATGAGTAAAGAAAAGATCGCCCAGCTACGTAAACACGTCTCGCCTTTTGAAAAGGCAGACGTCAAAGTCAGTGTCCGGCAGATGATCAACACGATCCTGCCGTTCCTCGTCGCCTGGTTCCTCGCGTACCAAGCACTTCAAGTGTCGGTATGGCTGACGATTCCGCTCGCCGTCATCGCGGCCGGGTTTGTCGTCCGCATGTTTATCATCTTCCACGATTGCACGCACGGTTCGTTCTTCAAAAACAAGAAAGCGAACGCCGTCGTCGGCACGATCATGGGTGTGTTGACGCTGTTCCCGTACGAGAAGTGGAAACGGGAGCATTCGATCCATCACGCGTCGAGCGGTAACCTCGATAAGCGCGGTGTCGGTGACATTTGGGTCATGACGATCGAGGAATATGTCGAGGCCTCGAAATGGACGCGTCTGCAGTATCGTCTCTATCGCAACCCGCTCGTCATGTTCGGTCTCGGACCGCTGTTCTTGATTCTCGTCACGAGCCGGTTCAACCGCAAGGACGCCCGCAAAAAAGAGCGGACGAACACGTATGTCATCAACCTCTCGCTCGTTGTGCTGTATAGTCTGATGATTTATTTGGTCGGCTGGCAGGCGTTCTTAATCGTTCAAGGGACGACGATGTTCACGGCCGGTGTCCTTGGGATTTGGCTGTTTTACGTCCAACATACGTTCGAAGACTCGTATTTCGAAGATGAGAGCGAATGGGATTACGTCAAAGCGGCGATCGAAGGCAGTTCATATTACGAGTTGCCGAAAGTGTTGCAGTGGGTGACAGGCAATATCGGCTTCCACCACGTCCACCACTTGAGCCCGCGCGTGCCGAACTATAACCTCGAAAAAGCGCATACGGCGACGCCGCCGTTGCAAAAAGCGACGACGATCGGATTGTTCTCTAGTTTAAAATCGCTTCGTTACAAATTGTACGATGCGAAAAATATGACGTTCGTCACGTTCCGCGACATTAAGCATCTGTTGCGCGACCCGAAGACAACTTTATAAAAAATGTCCTGCTGAATCGTTTCAGCAGGACATTTTTCGGTTCATGCATCTCAGCGTTTCCAGACCCAGTCGTCACTCTCATACTTTTCAACTAAGCGAGCAATCTCATCTTGCTGTTCTGACGTGAACACGAGCGGCTCGAACGTCAGTTGAAACGCGTCGCGGAACCCGTCCTCAAACGCCGCAGCGACTTCGTCGAACGTCACGAAGCGGCCGAGCGTCTCGTTCAAGGCGACCGCTTTGCTGCTGAACCGTGCTTTCGCTTGTGCTTTCTCGTCCGCCTCCATCTTAAAGCAATCGAACAGGACGTCGTCGTCGATCGATAGCGGGATCGACCCGTGCTGCAAGACCGCCCCTTGGTGCCGGACTTGAGCACTACCAGCCACTTTACGGCCGTCGACGGCGAGTTCGTAGTAAGAAGCGGCGTCGAAACAGACGGCCGACTTCGGTTTCCGCAATACTTCGCGGTCTTCTTCGGTCAACGGTACCGAGAATTCGGCCGGGACACCGAGCGCTCGGTAGCCGCGCCTGACGCCTTCGGTCAACAGGCGATAGCTCTCGATGACGTTTGTCGGGAGTGTCGGCGTCGTTTCGGGCAAGATGACGCTATACGTCAATTCGTCGGCGTGTAAGACGGCCCGGCCCCCGGTCAAGCGGCGGACGACGGGGATGCCGTTCGCTGCGAGCGCCTCACGGTCCAGGTCACGTGTCGCCCGTTGGAAGCGCCCGACACTGATCGCGTGCGGGGCCCATGAATAGAAGCGGAGCGTCGGCTTCAGCTCGCCGCGGGCGACCCAGCCTGAGACCGCTTCATCGATCGCCATGTTTTCAGCCGGAGCGAGTGATTGTGTCGTTAAAATGTGCCATGTTGTATCAGTCATCGTGTCTCTTCTTTCTCTCAATCGATGGGCAACATCGTATGGCGACGTGCCTTATGGACTTGTTCGTCGGCGTGATACGACGAGCGGACGAGCGGTCCGGCCTCGCAATGTGAGAAGCCTTTTGACAACGCGATCTCTTTCAACTCGGCAAACTCGTCCGGGTGATAGTAGCGTTCGACGTCGAGGTGTTTTTTTGTCGGCTGTAAATATTGACCGAGCGTCAATATATCGACGTCATGGGCGCGTAGATCATCCATCGCTTGGATGACTTCTTCTCGTGTCTCGCCAAGGCCGAGCATGATCGACGACTTCGTCGGGATGTCCGGATTCAGTTCTTTGGAACGTTTTAAAAATTCGAGCGTGCGGTCGTACGTCGCTTTGGCCCGGACGCGCGGCGTCAAGCGGCGCACCGTCTCCAAGTTATGGTTCATAATGTCCGGCCCCGCGTCGATCAACGTCTGAAGCGCCGAGAAGTCGCCCATCATGTCGGACGGCAATACTTCAATCGATGTTTCCGGGTTCAACGCGCGCACGGCACGGACCGTCTCGGCGAACACGGTCGCCCCATAATCGTTCAAGTCGTCGCGGGCGACGGCGGTGATGACGACGTGTTTCAAGTTCATGAGCCGAACCGACTCGGCGACGCGCTTCGGCTCTTCCCAGTCGAGTTCGTTCGGTTTACCGGTCGTGACCGCGCAGAAGCGGCACGCCCGTGTACAGATGCTCCCGAGGATCATGAACGTCGCCGTGCGGCGGACAGCCCAACATTCATGGATGTTCGGACATTTCGCTTCCTCGCACACCGTGTTCAAATTCTTCTCTCGCATCATCTTTTTAAGGCCGGTATACGTCTCATTCGTATTCAACTTGATCTTCAGCCATTCCGGCTTTCGTTTCAGTTCCCCTCTTGCCATTTCGGATTCCCCCTTTATCATGTCAACCCCTATCGAAATGAGTTTACCAAAAAACAGGTGCGAATCGAACCACTCAAATTATTGGCTTTGCCAATACAGGTGGAACGTGTTGCAAGACAGGTCATATGTTTCAAAATGGTTACGCTTTCATTAAAGTCATTGTTTCCCATTTTTTGAATTGCTATACTGACGTTGACCACCTGAATAATGACCATATGTAACTGATTCGATCAGGCATGGGGTGAACGAGCGTTGGTGAGGCAACGCTTATTCCTCCATGCCTTTTTGTTTGTGGTCGGGGGAACTTTCAAAAAGGAGTGAAAACATGAACAAAGTACTGAACTGGACAGCAACACTCGGATTGACGACAGCGTTACTCGTCTCGTCCGTCCCGATGGCAAACGCCGTCGTGGCAGAGGAGACGCCGGCACAATCGATTGAAGCACGGGTGAACGCGCAACTCGAGGCGATGACGCTCGAACAGAAACTCGGACAGATGATCATGCCAGACTTCCGACTTTGGAACGGGGCGAACCATACGGCACTCGCGCCAGATGTGGCGCGGGTCATCGACCGGTTCGACCTCGGAGGTGTCATCTTGTTCGCGGAAAACGTGACCGAGACCGAACAGACGACGAAACTCGTTCACGACCTGCAAGAAGTCGTCAAGCAAGACGACAGCAACGACGTCCCGCTCTTCATCACAATCGACCAAGAAGGCGGGATCGTGACCCGGCTCGGGACCGGCACGAACTTACCGGGGAACATGGCGCTCGGGGCGACGCGGAGCAGCCAATATGCGTATGATGCGGGGAACATCATCGGGTCAGAGCTGAACGCGCTCGGGGTGAACGTCAACTTCGGTCCGGTCTTAGACGTCAACAACAATCCGGCCAACCCGGTCATCGGGGTGCGCTCGTTCTCGAGTGACCCTGAGCTCGTCGGCGAACTCGGCTCAGCGATGACGCAAGGGATTCAAGACCAAGGCGTTGCCGCGACGGCGAAACATTTCCCGGGGCACGGCGACACGGCGGTCGACTCGCACTACGGCTTACCGATCGTCGATAAGTCACTCGAAGACTTGCGCGGCCTCGAGCTGTTGCCGTTCAAACGGGCCATCACGGAAGGCATCGATATGATCATGACGGCCCACATCGGGATGCCACAAATCGAGGACGAGGTCGTCAACTCTCCGCGCGGCACGTTCCCGCTCCCGGCGACGCTCTCTGACGACGTCATCACCGGCGTCTTGCGTGACGAGATGGGCTATGACGGCATCGTCATCACAGACGCTTTGAACATGCAGGCGATCGCGGACAACTTCACCGAAGCCGAGGCGGTCATCAAGACGTTTGAAGCGGGCGTCGATATCGCCCTCATGCCGACGATTTTACGGTCGAACGCAGACGTCGTAAAACTTGAGACGATCTTTGAAGACGTCATGGCGGCTGTCGAGAGCGGTCGTTTGCCAGAAGCGAAGATCGATGAAGCGGTCGAACGGATCTTGAAACTGAAAGCGGAACGCGGGATTTGGAGCGAGTCAGTGGATACGACGACCCTCGAGGCGAAACTTGCGGAAGCGAACACGGTCGTCGGCAGTGCCGAGCATAAGGCGAAAGAGCGTGAAATCGCCGAAGCAGCCGTCACGCTCGTGAAGAACGACGACAAGACGCTCCCGTTCAAACCGAAAAAAGGTGACACGGTGCTCGTCATCTCGCCAGCGAAAGACCAGACCGACAGCATGGTCAAGACGATCAAATCGCTTAAAAAGAACGCGGGCAACATGAAACAAGTGAACGTCATCACGGCGAACTATACGGCGTCAACGAAACACTTGGATCAAAATCCGGCCCTTAAAGAGAAGCTCGATGCGGCCGACTATATCATCGTCGGCTCGAACGTGAACAACAGCGCCAAGCTGAAAGCGACGTCAGCGGACAATTACGTACCGGCAGAAGTGTTCCGCTATGCCAACGAGACGGGCAAGAAATCGGTGTTGCTCAGCCTTCGTAACCCGTACGATGTGGCTGTCCAACCGGATGCGCCGGCCCAGCTGCTCATCTATGGCTTCAAAGGTGACCCGAACGGACCGGACTCTGAAGCAGGTAACGGCAAGTCGGCTGGACCAAACCTTCCGGCTGGCATTCGCGCCATTTTCGGTGAAGTCAAACCAGGAGGCAAGCTCCCGGTCGACGTCCCGACGTTTGAGAACGGTATGTTCGGTGACGAACTCCACCTCGAATTCGGTGACGGCTTCAAGAACTGGAATAAATGAGAACAGCGAGCGCCCTTGAGGGTGCTCGCTGCTTTTAGTTTTGGTTTACGCCTCGAAGTAACTGACGACAAGGAGTCCAGGACCTGTGTGCGCGCCAATCGCTGAACCGACGATTGTCTTCGTCACGCTGGCCGGATTCATCTGTTCAAGCAGTAGTGCTTCCAGTTGATCGGCTTTGGCCGGGTCGTCCCCGTGACCGATAAAGATGTGATGTCCTTCGATGAGCGGTTTCGACTCGGTCATCCACTCGACGATGCGCCGCATCATTTTTTTATGGCCGCGAATCTTCTCGATCGGGACGAGCTTACCATCTCGGACAGTGAGCAGCGGTAAAATCGTCAACAAGTCCCCGATGAACGCGCTCGCTCTCGAGACGCGGCCACCGCGCATCAAGTACTCGAGCGATTCGACGGTGAACAAGTGGCGGATCTTCCCGACAAGCGACTCGGCGTAGGCGATCGTCTCCTCGTACGAGTGGTCTTGGCCGTATTCGGCGACCGTTCGGACGAACAATCCTTGTCCGACCGACGCGGTCCGCGTGTCGAGAATATGGAACGTGCTGTTCGGGTATTCTTCTTTAAGCAAGTTCCCGACCATGACGGCCGTTTGATATGTACCGGACAGTTCGCCCGAGAAGGCGAGGTAAAGGAACGGGATCTCAGACTCGAGATGTTGGCGGAAACAGTGTTCAATCCGGGCCGCCTCGATTTGGAACGTCTTCGGCGTCTTGCCGACACGCATCGCGTCATATACTTCTTTCGGCTGAATCGTCTCTCCGTCTAAAAACTCTTCGTTGTCGATGATGACCCCGAGCGGTAACATCTCGAGGCCGTATTCGACGATCTGGTCTTGCGTCAAATCAGCACCGGTATCGGTTATGATTTTGAACATGGTTGGATCACTCCTCTAGTAGTTGGTGTTCAATGTCACGGATCGGTTCGTTTCGCTGCCACATGCGATCAAGCTGAACGATGAGCGTCGCTTGTTCGTCTGTGTCGAGTGTTGCCGGGACGAGTCGGCTCGTCTCCCCGAGCACGTCATAGGCACGGCGGAGCACATCCTCGACGGTGAGCGGGATGTGAAGCAAGTCTTCGAGCGACGCCATCGTCTCCGGGATGATCGCCGGGTACGTGAATCGTGTCGCTTCGCCTTGGATGGCACGGTCGTAAAAGTCACGGATGAGGGCGGCACGAGCGCTGCCGCTTTTGCGGACGCTCAAATAAATTTGGACGGCGACACCGCCACGGACACGTCGCTGCGAGATGCCGGCGAACTTTTTACCGTCAATCGATAGATCGAAGCTACCCGGGCAGTACGAACCGACGATCTCGCCAGGCACGATTTTGTCCGTCACGTCTTTGAACATATTTTGAATGAGCGACGTCATCGCCTCATAGCCGCTATCGATTTGAATGCCGTCATTCTCGGGTAGAATAAGAGATAGGTTCAATACATCTTCGTCGAGGACGACCGCAAGTCCTCCCGAGTTACGGACGACGGGGCGATAGCCGTGTTCGTGCAGCAATCGGATGCCATCGCGCAGATGAGGCAGCCGCGCGTCTTGAATCCCGAGCACGACTGTGTTCAGATGGACCCAGGCCCGCAAGACGGCGCCTTGGTGTTTCGTCGACGCGCACAGCGTATCGTCCGTCGCGAACGATTGCTCGGCTTGAAACGCCGCACCGAGCGATGATTGGTCGATCAGGCGGTAGGTCGGTTGTCGTAAAAGTGGATGGATCATATACATAATTCCTTTTCAAAAAATAATATCTTCCTCATTATAGCATGGAGGGAACGACTCGGAAGAAGTCGAATCAGTACAATATAAAACGCAGGGGGCAGAAACATGTACACATCAAGAGGTCAGCTATCTGGGTCAAAAGTGTTTAAAGACCCGGTCCATCGCTATATATACGTCTACGATCATCTCATTTGGGAGTTGATCAACACGAAAGAGTTTCAACGGTTACGTCGGATCAAGCAGCTCGGGACGTCGTTTTTGACATTCCACGGGGCTGAACACACCCGATTCCACCACTCGCTCGGCGTCTATGAGATTGCCCGGCAGTTGATCGACCAGTTCCGCGACTATCCGGAATGGGACGATCGTGACCGGGAGCTGTTGCTCGCGGCGGCACTGTTGCATGACGTCGGGCACGGCCCGTTCTCGCACGCGTTCGAGCACGTCTTCTCGGTCCGCCATGAAATCTGGACGGAACGGATCATCTTAGGGAACACGGAAGTGAATAAAGTCCTCTCCGAGATGGGTGTCGGGTTCCCGGAAGAAGTCGCGGCCATCATCAACAAGACGCACCCGAACCGGCTCATCGTCAACATGCTCAGCTCACAGCTCGACGTCGACCGGATGGACTATTTACTTCGCGATGCCCATTTCGCCGGCGTCAGTTACGGAAAGTTCGACCTCGAGCGGATGTTGCGCGTGTTGCGGCCGGACGAAGATCAAATCGTCGTCAAACAATCGGGGATGCATACGATTGAAGACTATATCATGCGGCGCTATCAAATGTATTGGCAAGTCTATCTGCATCCGGCGACGCGTTCGAGTGACTTGCTATTAAAAGCCGTGCTCGAGCGGGCCCAAGAACTGCATGAATCGGGCTATGTGTTTGAGATGACACCGAAGCATTTCTTGCCGATCTTCAACCATGACGAGATGACGCTCGAACACTATTTGAAGCTTGACGAGACGATCGTCTACTTCTATTTCCAAGAATGGATGGACGAGGCAGACCCGATTTTGGCTGATCTGGCGAGCCGTTTCGTCAATCGTCGCCTGTTAAAGTATAAAAACTTCCCAGAAGCGAACCGTGTCCGCTATATGGACCGGTTACGGTCGACGATGGAAGCGATCGGGTTGCCGACGCGCTATTATTTGCTCGAGGACCAGCTCAGCCAGCTGCCATATGATCTATATAAAGGGCACGGCACGTACGAAGGGATTTACCTGCAGATGAACGACGGCGACCGTCGCGAGATTTCAGAGGTGTCGATGCTCGTCCAATCGATTTTGAATTCGCGACAGTCGGACGAGAAAATTTATTACCCTGAGGACGTGCTGTTGAACTTGAAAGACCACGCTTCAGAAAAATCATGGATGTTGTCAACGTTACGCGGCGATTGAATCGCTTGAAAAGGATGTGACACCATGGGGGTCGGGACGCTCATCGGCGGAATCGGCATCTTTTTGTTAGGGATGATGCTGTTGACCGATACGTTGAAAAGCTTGGCTGGGGAAAGACTGCGAGAGCGGTTGAACCGCCTGGCGGAAGGACCAGTGGCAGGGGCATTTCTCGGTGCGACGATGACGGCGTTGTTCCAGTCCTCGACCGTGACGACGCTCATGACGATCAGTTTCGTCAGCGCAGGGCTGTTAACGTTCACGCAGGCGCTCGCGCTCGTCATCGGGGCGAACGCCGGTAGTGCGACGACGGGATGGATTGTAGCGCTCCTTGGCTACAACGTCGACATTCGGGAGCTCTTGCTGCCGCTCATCGGCATCGGTATGGCGCTCCGCTTGATCGGACGACGGGTCAAGCGGATTGGGATGTTGCTCGTCGGTCTCGGACTTGTTTTTGTCGGCATCGGCACACTTCAAGAAGCGATGCGGGAAGTCGTCACGTTCTCGTTTTCGGGCTGGGACACCGACACACCGCTTCATCAATTAGCCTTGCTCGGCACGGGCCTGTTCATGACCGTCGTCTTGCAATCGTCGAGCATCGGTCTCGTCTTGACGATGACGGCGCTCGCGACCGACACGGTGACGCTCGCGCAGGCTGCATTCCTCGTACTCGGGCAGAGTGCCGGGACGAGTCTTGTCGTCGCGCTCGGCTCGCTCGGAGGATGGAAATCAGCGCGGCGCATCGTGCTCGGACACGTACTCGTTCATAGTTCGATTTTGTTGATTGGCTGGCTGACGTTCCCGCTCTTGTTTGGTGTCGTCAATCGCGTGGCCGACTGGTTGAATTGGAATGAGCTATTGCGGCTCGCATTGTTCCATACGTCGTTTCATTTGCTCGGTGTGTTGACGTTTCTGCCGTTTCACGAAGCGTTCAGCCGGCGGTTGCTTAAATGGGTGCCGAGTCGGTCTGAAAAGCTGATCCGTTTCCTCGATCCGAACATGTCGCGTATCCCGACGGTCGCACTCGAGGCGGCAAGACGTTCGTTGATTGAGATCGAGCGCTATCTCGGAAACGAGACGAAACTGTTATTGACGGAAGCGCGCAAACGGGAGGACGAGTTGCAGCTCGTCGAGAAGACGCTCGGTGACGTCCGGGTATTTTTGAGCACGATTCAATTGGAAGAAGGACAGGGCCGCAACGACTACGGACAACACTTGTCACTGCTCCATACGATTGACCATTTGGAGCGCTGGCTGTTCGTCCTGCGCGAAGTCGATCCCGTCGACGCCCTCCGCGACACCGACTTTTTAGTCGCACGTCAGCTCGTCTTGCACGAGCTCGAGCTTGTCGATGCCCTCAACCATCACACGCCGCCGGAAGATTCGAAACAATGGAAGACGGCGTCGAAGCAGCTCGCCGAGTACCGGAAAGCGCATCGGGCCGAGATGTTAGAGGAGACGGCGGCGAACCAGCTTGAAATGGAGCAGACGATTCGTAAAGTTCAAGCGCTCCTTTGGCTCGATCGGCTTGGTTATCACGTCTGGCGGGCGACCCGGCACTTGATCAAACCGACCGTTCCGAGCGAGCGGTTCGAAGTGAACTTAGAAGACTGAAAAAACACCCGCGCGTCCAACTGGATGCGCGGGTGACTGGCGTTACTTTTTGTCGGCGTGCATGACACCGGCTTGACCGTAGTTCGTCGCGTCCATCTCTTCGATGAAGACGGTGATGTTCTCTTTCGGTGCGTTCGTCGTCTCTGAGACGGCGTCTGTCACTTTCTCGATCAAGGCACGTTTCTGATCAACAGTACGGCCTGGGAGCATTTTTACGGTAACGTATGGCATATTATTTCCTCCTTTTCTAGTTCTCTTCTATTTTAGAGAATCACTAGTCGAGAGGAAAGTGAAAAATCAATGGAATGCAGCTTCGATGATGTGAGGCGCACTCGATTTCGATAAGTTTTTGTGCACGACGCGCTCTGGTTTCGTCCGTAACTCGTCACGGAACGAGTTGGAAAGCTCGGCTTCTCCGATGACGACAAGCGATTCCCAGTCGTGTGCACCTTTCATCTGTTCGACGGTTTGGGCGAGGTCACGGTAGAAGCGACCGAGATTTTCGGCAAGTCGACGATCGAATTTATCGACTTGTGAGCTGCTCGACGCCATACGGTCACCCGAAGCCGTCCCTTCGAACCGAACCCACTCCTCGGTCTCAGGGTCGAACGCGAATTCGAACGATGCATCGATGTGCCCGAGTGAGGTGTCGAGTACCGTCACGTGGTCGAGGTTCGTCAAAATAATACCGGTGGACGGAAATTTTTGTTGTAACGCCTCGAGTGGTTCAAGTACTGGCTTCGTTTCCCAGTGGAACGACGTCTCGACATCGTGTTGAAGGTAGTATGTTTCAAATAAATCGTTTTCTTCTGAAGCAAAAATGATTAGGCTGCGCGCCAAGTCGTTTCGGTGTTTGCCGAGCTCTTGATCGACTTGTTTGCGTACTTTTTTGAAGTTCTTCAGTTGCGTCTCGTCACCGGACGCCTCTAAATATTCACCGATTCGCTTCAAACCGTTCTTCAAGTGGATTGACCAGTCGCCTTGTTGGTTAGGTCCTGTATTAAGGTAGACCGATAGCACACACTTGTCCTTGCATTCAATCTGACGCAATTGTTTCAAGTCGCTTGCTAATCCCATCTTAATTCCTCCCTAAAGTAAACGTTCTCTTAACCTGTTTCCTACTTGGTTAGGACTCAAACACCGAACACGATGGGAAAATGTGAAAAAAGCAGGTGCGAAACGAGATGAATCCGGGTAAGTAACAAGACAGACTAGCAGTAGGAGGAACAATCGTATGAAATGGAAAGGCAGACAGGCGAGTCGGAATGTCGAAGACCGGCGGGGCCGAAGTGTTGGGGGAAAAGGGATTGCAGGAATCGGGGGTGGCCTTGGCCTCATTTTAGTCATCGTCTTCACGCTTTTGAACGGGGGTAACCCGGCCGATATCGTCAACAATATCGGAATCGGTGAGCCGCAGTCTTCCGAGATGTATCAAGGCTCGGCGCGGGAAGAAGAGATGGAGGACTTTGTCTCGGTCGTCCTGCGTGACACCGAAGAAGTGTGGACCGACATCTTTGCCGAGAACGGGTTGACGTATCGGGAACCGGCGCTCGTCCTCTACTCAGGACAAGTCGAGTCGGCGTGTGGGATCGCTGGCTCGGCGGTCGGACCGTTTTATTGCCCGGGTGATCAGAAACTGTATATCGATTTGAGTTTCTATGATGAACTCGGTCAGCGCTTCAACGCGCCAGGTGATTTCGCGATGGCGTACGTCGTCGCCCATGAGGTCGGACACCACGTGCAGACGTTGCTCGGCACGACCGACGAAATCATGCCGCTGCGCAACGAGATGAGCGAGACCGAGTTCAACACGTACTTGGTACGGTTCGAACTTCAAGCCGACTACTATGCCGGTGTATGGGCGCATCACGCCCAAGGCATGGGCTATTTAGAGGCGGGTGATGTCGAAGAAGCGATGAACGCGGCGCACCAAATCGGTGACGATACGCTACAAAAACAAGCACGCGGCTACGTCACGCCGGACTCGTTCACGCACGGGACGTCGGAACAACGGAAACGATGGTTTGATAAAGGGTTTCAAAATGGAACAATCCAAGGCGGCGACACGTTCAATACGAAAAACTTATAAGCCTCACCTGCAGGTTGAGCGCGAGCTCGGCCTTTTTCGTGTCCAAGTTGGAATGTGAGGAAAGAATCCGCTATCATTAAATACAGCAACTAGTAGCAGGAAGGGGATGACCTGATGGAATCCTTACTGAAAAAAATCGAGCTCGCCCAAGGCGAGATGACGTCCGTCGAAAAGAAAATCGCGGACTACATCTTGACCCATTCGACGCTCGTCCCGAATATGACGACGAAAGAACTCGCCCAAAAGACCGACGTGTCAGAAGCGAGCATCGTCCGCTTCGCGCGTGTCGTTGGGATCGACAGCTTCAAATCGTTCAAGCTCGCCCTCGTCAAAGACTTGGCGATCACAGAGACGATGCTGACCGACTTTAATGTCCTCCAACAGAAGGACACGCCGTACGACTCGTTCCAAAAAGTCATCCATGTGAACAAGATGGCCATCGAGGCTTGTGCCGAGGCGATGGACAAACGTGAACTCGAACACGCGATCGATACGTTCGCTCGCGCGAACCGGGTCATCTTCTACGGAGTCGGTGGCTCATCGACGGCCGCCTATGACGCGCAGTACAAGTTCACGAAACTCGGCTACGCCGCTCTGACATCGCAAGACTTTCACTACATGCTGTCGCTCATCCCGCATCTTGGGCCGACCGACGTCTTCGTCGCGATCAGCACGTCGGGCCGGACGAAAGACGTGCTCGAGCTCGTCCGGTTCGCTAAGAAAAAAGGCGTCACCGTCGTCGCCATCACTGACCTCGACAAGTCGCCGCTTTACCGCGAGGCGGATGTCCGTCTGTGCACACCGACCGTCGAACGAGATTACCGGATTGCGAGCATCGCCTCACGGATGACACAATTGACGATTATCGACACGCTCTACATGGGTCTGTTGCACCGAAAAGGCGAAGGGCTGATCGATCGTTACGCCGAGGCGCGCGACGAGATGGTGAAGCTGCGCCGGTGATTCGCCGATATGAAGCGTCAGACCGTGAACGAGTGGCAGCTTTCCTCATGAGACAACAAGCGTTCGCCGCATTGAACGCTCAGACGCTCGAAGTGTTCCGCGATGAGAATTTGGCTGACTTCGAGGAGACAGGTACGGTCAGCCTCGTCGTGGAGGACGACGTGGCGATCGTGGCGATGGCGGATTTGTTGAGGCGTCATCCGGTTGATGGTTCACTCTGGCTCGGTCTGCTTCTCGTCGACGAACAACTTCACGGCACCGGTCGCGCCCAGACGGTATACGATCAACTCGAGCGGGACCACATGCGTCCGTTTCAGACGACGTTCCGGCTCGGTGTGCTCCCGACGAACGTGCGGGCCCGTCGTTTTTGGGAGCGGCAAGGCTACGTGTATGAGACAGACTCGGTCACGGGGGATGGTGTCCACGTCCACGTGTTGAAAAAAGACATCGAATGAAGCGAACTCGGTCCTCAAATGGCCGAGTTTTTTTATTGGCACTCGAGTCGAGGGTTTATGAAATTATAATTCTTTATTAATTTAAATAAGTTTGACTTTTAATTTCAAATTAGTACAATAAAACTAGAGAGAAGAAAGGATGGTGGCGATGTTAGACAAATTGGCTACAGAACGACGGAACGAACGGACGATGCGCCTAGACGACATGACGGTTGAGGAACTGCTCGGCGTGATGAATGAAGAGGACCAGTCGGTGCCTCACGTGATCAAGCAACAGCTTCCGGTCATCGCACAAGTCGTAGAACGGGCGATCACATCGTTTAAACGAGGCGGACGCTTGATCTATATCGGTGCGGGGACGAGTGGACGACTCGGTATTTTAGATGCGGCAGAATGTGTCCCGACGTTCGGCGTGTCAGCGGACATGGTCGTCGGCTTGATTGCCGGTGGCGAACGCGCGCTCGTCAAAGCGGTCGAGGGAGCAGAGGATAGTATGGATTTGGCAATCAACGATTTGAAAGCGCTTCACTTGAGTCCGGACGATACGGTCATCGGCATCGCCGCGAGCGGCCGGACCCCGTACGTCATCGGCGGACTCGATTACGCGCGTGACGTCGGTGCGACGACGGCGGCGCTATCTTGCAACGAAGGCTCAAAAATCAGCGAGCACGCCGAGTTTAAAATCGAGGTCGAGACGGGACCGGAAGTATTGACCGGATCGACGCGCTTGAAAGCGGGGACGGCCCAAAAACTTGTCCTCAACATGATCTCGACGGCGTCGATGATTGGAGTGGGCAAAGTGTATCAAAACTTGATGGTCGACGTGCAACCGACGAACGAGAAATTGGAAGTTCGGGCCAAACGGATGATTGCGGAAGCGACAGGGGTCGACGAACAGACGGCCGCGCGTTATTTCGCTTCATCGAACGGCCACGTCAAGACGGCGATCGTCATGATTTTAGCCGACGTCTCCTATGCAGAGGCAGTCGAGCGATTACAGCGCGCGAACGGATTCGTCCGCGACGCGATTTAAGGGGGATTACGAGATGAAGAAAGAAGAGGTGTTGGCGCAAACCATACTCGAGCACGTCGGGGGAAAAGATAATATCCGCCAACTCGCGCACTGTATGACACGCGTCCGGTTGTCGTTGAAAGACCCAACGAAGGCAGATATTTCGGCACTCAAACAAATCGACGGTGTCATGGGCGTCATCGATGACGAGACGCTGCAAATCGTCGTCGGACCTGGAACGGTCAACCGTGTCGCGGATTACTTGAGCCGTGAGACGGGGCTCGCCATCGGGGAAGAGGCAGTCGATGCGAACTTGACGCCTGACGAGCGGGCGGCCATCGAGCGTCAAAAAGTGAAAGATAAACAGAAGTCACCGTTCAAACGTTTCTTGCGTCGCTTAGGGAATATCTTCATCCCGCTCATCCCGGGACTTGTCGCTTCAGGGATCATCAACGGGGCAGCGAACTTTGCCGTCAACGCTGGTGTCGACCGGACCGAGACGTGGATGCAAATTCTGCTTGTGCTCGGGAGCACGGTCTTCGCTTATCTCGCCATCCTCGTCGGGTGGAATACGGCGAAAGAGTTCGGGGGGACGCCGGTGCTCGGAGCGATTGCCGGGGGGATTTTGTTCAACCCGTTACTCGCCGATATCGTCATCTATGGGGAAGCACTCGTCGTCGGCAGGGGTGGATTGTTCGGTGTCATCTTTGCCGCTTGGCTCATGACGTATATCGAAAAACACGTCCGCCGCTTCATGCCGGTCTCGATTGATATTATCTTTACACCGCTGCTTACGGTGCTCGTCGTCGGCTTCACGGCGCTCTATGCGATCATGCCGGTCGCAGGCGTGTTGTCAGACGGCATCATGCAAGGACTGAACGCCGTGCTTGAAATCGGCGGACCGGTCGCAGGGGCCGTCCTCGCCGGCTTCTTCTTGCCGCTCGTCATGGTCGGCTTGCATCATGGTTTGACACCGATTCACCTTGAGTTACTGAACACCGTTGGCAACACGGCGCTCTTGCCGATCCTTGCGATGGCAGGAGCGGGACAAGTCGGGGCCGCGCTTGCGATTTTCGTGAAGACGCGCAACCAACGTCTCCGCAACATCATCAAAGGGGCGATCCCGGTCGGTTTCCTCGGAATCGGCGAACCGCTTCTTTACGGGGTCACGCTTCCGCTCGGCCGTCCGTTCTTGACGGCTTGTATGGGAGCCGCGGTCGGCGGTGCGTTCCAAGCGACGATGCAGACGGCAGCGCTCGGGATCGGGGTCTCGGGTCTTTCGCTCACACCGCTCATCGACAATGGGATGTACTTGACGTATATTGGGGGTCTCGTCATCTCGTATACGGCTGGCTTCATCTTCACATATTTCTTCGGTTTCAAAGAAGAGATGGCGGATGGGATTTAACAACCAAGGTGGCTCTTTCGAGTCACCTTTTTGAATAGGGAGGGCTGTTTTATATGAGAGGATTATCTGTTTACTTGAGCGAACCGCTGACAGAAGCGTTCACGGTGTGGATGAAACGTATGCGTGAGATCGGTTTTACGTCACTGTTCACATCGCTACATATCCCGGAAGACGATCCATCGGTCTACACAAAGCGTCTGCGTCGACTCGGCACGCTCGCGCGACAGCACGACATGGAACTGTTCGCCGATATCGCCCCGACTTCGCTCGCCGCGCTCGGGAAGACGTGGGACGACGCCCATACGCTCATCGACTGGGGGGTGACCGGCCTCCGCGTCGATTACGGGGTGACCCCGAAACAAGTCGCCGATTTGTCGAAACGGATGACCGTCGCCTTGAACGCGAGCACGTTGACTGCTGAAGAGCTCGACGCGATGAAACGGGAAGGGCTCATGACAGACAATGTCGAAGCTTGGCATAACTTCTATCCGCGTCCGGAGACCGGGCTCGACCGGCAATGGTTTGACGAAAAAAATGACTGGTTAAAACGACAAGGGTTGAGCGTGCAGGCGTTCATCCCGGGAGATGGGACGCTCCGCGGACCGCTATACGAACGACTGCCGACGCTTGAAGACCACCGGCAGCTGTCGACGTTCGCTGCTTATTTAGAGTTGACGGGGAGTGTCGACCGCATTTTGATTGGTGACCCGGGACTAGCGGATGCGACGGTCGAACAGTTCGCGTCATACGCGGACGGGATGCTCGTCCTCCGGGCCGAGGCGTATACGACGGTCGAGGTGGCGCTCTACCGCGTCCAGACGAACCGGATGGACCCGGCGCGCGACGTCATCCGTTCCGTCGAATCACGGGCGTATGGTCGCCCTGGGGACCGCTTGCTCGAACCGGTTGCGGCGAAACAGCGACCGCTCGGCACGATCACGATTGACAACATGGATTACGGGCGCTATGCTGGCGAAATGCAAGTGACGAAGACAGACCTTCAAGCCGACAAGCGGGTCAACGTGCTCGGACGTGTCATCGAAGCGGATCGTCCGCTCCTTCGTTCGGTTGGACCCGGTACGAAGTTTCGAATCGAGTGGGGCTGACGTTCGCGATTGCCACGTTCCCTCGTCTTTGTGTACAGTAGAGGGGGAGGGAATGCCATGAAAGATATCAACTTTAACATTATCGCTGACGATGCGACGGACGGCCACGGCGGTTTCGGGGTCGGATCGCTCAGTTTGAACAATATGTCGCCCGTCATCATCGACGTCGAGGCAGGTACGGCAGTGATCGACATGGGTGCGATGCACGCCAAATCGGCAATCGAGAAGCGGATCAAGTTTTTGACCGACCCGGAAGCGGTGCCGAACGGTAAACCGTATTGGATCGTCTGGGTAACGGTCGGACGCAAGCCGGAAGGGTTCTACTACGGCGGGATTGCGGCTTGTGACATGTCGATTGACTTGGAGGCGCGTCGCGGGTACAAATTGCTCCCGTATCACGTCAACCAAATGGACAAATCGCTCAAAGGACGGATCCTCATCGATATGATGGATGCGCCGTCACGGAGCGTGCTCGCGGAGTTTCTGCAACAGCACCGTCCGGAGATATGGGACCAGTCGACCGAACTTCATACTGAGCTCGCGCGTCTCGCTGCCGAGTAAAAAGATTGGACCGTCACGGTCTCCAATCTTTTTTGTTTTCTTTTGAAGCAACTCGGGAAAATGACCGTGTTAAGGCCCGCAAATCAACCGGAATTGTAAGAAAATTTAGCATTATGCTATACTAAACGCACTGTGTAAAAAAGAAAGGGTGACACGATGAGTGAAACTAAGAAAATTTTGATTGGCCTCGCCTTAGGGGTCATCGTCGGTCTCGGGCTCGCCGGCTTATCCGGTAACGTCTACGACGTGATCAATACGTACATACTATCCCCAGTCGGGACAGTGTTTTTGAACTTGATTAAAATGTTAGTCGTCCCGATTGTCTTCTTCTCGATCATTCTTGGTGTCATGGGCCTAGGCGACCCGAAAGAGCTCGGGCGCGTCGGGTCGAAGGCGCTTCTGTTCTTCTTGACGACGACAGCACTCGCCATCGTGCTCGCGATGGGTGTCGCTTCAATTATCAAGCCGGGAGAGCGTGGAGATTTCCCGACAACTGGATTGGAATTTGAATCGACAACGACCGAAGAATCGTCGAACATCGTCCAGACGTTCGTCAATATGATTCCGACGAACCCGATCCAAGCGCTCGCTGAAGGAAACATGTTACAGATTATCGTCTTCGCGGCGTTGATCGGATTTGCGATGATTGCCCTCGGCGAACGTGCCAAAACGTGGCGTCGCTTCGTGAAACAAGGGGATCGCATCATGATGCATCTCATTCACTTGGTCATGAAGCTCGCTCCATACGGTGCCTTCGCGTTGATCGCCTCAGCTATCGGCGGTATCGGACTTGATGCTGTTGTCGCTATGGCATGGTACATGTTTGCCGTCGTCTTGACGTTGTTCTTACATGCGACCATCGTTTACGGCGGAGCGCTCATCTTGCTCGGCAAGATGAGTCCGGTCTTCTTCTTTAAAAACTTCTATGAAGCGATCACGCTCGCGTTCTCGACGTCGTCTTCAAACGCGACGCTCCCTGTGTCGATGGAGCTCGCCCAGACGAAGCTCGGCGTCCCGCGTTCGATCTCGTCATTCGTCCAACCGCTCGGTGCGACGGTGAACATGGACGGAACGGCCATCATGCAAGGGGTCGCGACCATCTTTATCGCCCAAGTGTTCGCCGCTGACTTGACAATCACTGAGCTCGTGACGGTCGTCATCACGGCGGTGCTCGCCTCGATCGGGACGGCTGGCGTGCCGGGTGTCGGGCTCATCATGCTCGCGCTCGTCTTACAGTCGGTCAACTTGCCGGTCGAAGGGATCGCCCTCATCATCGGGGTCGACCGTATCCTCGACATGCTCCGTACGTCCGTCAACATCACGGGTGACGCGACGTGTGCGGTCGTTGTAGCGAAGCTTGAAGAGAAACACCTTCCACCTGTCGACGAAGATGCGTGGGATGAAGTCGAAGCGAAATAAAACAAAGGCTGACCTCGCGGGGTCAGCCTTTTGAAATGGGGTTTGAATGATGGAATGGGAACTGCTCCCGATCCCGCTGTTTGTCGTTATCAGTATCGTCTTGAACAGTGCCATCGCCGTCGCCGGCGTGTTGCCGAGCGCGTTTTTGACGGCGCTGAACGTAAAGGTTCTCGGTTTCGGTCTCGGCGTCACTGTCTCAATCGTCGGTGAGGCGGTCGGAGCGGTCATCAGTTTCGTACTGTACCGACGCGCGCTACAAACGTATACGTCACCGAACGGAAAGCGCTTCAAGCGTCTCCGCGAGGCGAGCGGGGTTGAGGCGTGGTTCCTCGTCCTCGGGATGCGACTCATGCCGTTCGTCCCGTCCGGACTCGTCACGTTATCGGCTGCGTTCAGTCGGATGACGCTAACGTCGTTCGCCGCGGCGAGCACGATTGGGAAAGTGCCGGCGCTCCTCATCGAGGCGCTCGCGGTCACGGCCGTGATGCGTGTTGCGACCGGTTGGCAATTCGTGCTGATCGCGCTACTCGTGCTCATCTATCTCCTCTGGCGTGTGTTTCAAAGCAACGGCGAGAAGATATGACAGAACGCCTCGATGAACCGTTTGCCGTTCGATTTTTTTCGGAGCGTCGACCAGTCGACGAGAATCGACTCGTCGAAGTCTTTCAAAAACGCGTCATGCAGTTGACCGATTGATGACGTCTCGAACTGGGCAATCGTCATCTCGTGATTCAAATACATGCTGCGGAAATCAAAGTTAGCCGTCCCAACGAGCGCAATTTTGCCGTCGATGAGGACGGTTTTTGCATGGATGAAATGACGATTGTATTTATAAATGCGGATGTTCCGTTTCAGCAGCTGCTCGAAATAATATTCGGTCGCATGGAAACTGAACCATTCGTCGCCTTGTCCTGGGACGACGATGCGAACGTCTATGCCGCTCTTCCCTGCTACTTCGAGCACGGCGAGCAGTTCGGGCGGTGGGATCAAGTAAGGGGTCGTGATCCAAATCGACTCTTTCGCTTCCATCAACAGACGCATCATCCCATCCCGGATCGTGACGTCCTTACCGGGAGACGTCACAAGTAGTTGTGTCGCCCCGTTCGCGTCTTGCGGTTCGTTAATGAAGTATTCCGGAAGATGTTTAGCGTCGGCGAACAGGTCCCACGTCTCGCTCTCTTCTTCGTGACCGGCGTAAAGCCAATTCTCGATGAACAGACGCTGAAGCTCCCGGACGAGCGGTCCTTCGACACGCAAATGCGTATCTCGCCAAAAACCGAGCTTCTTATGTCTGCCGAGATATTCATCGCCGACATTAAGCCCACCAGTGTAGGCGATCCGTCCGTCGAGCACGATGAGTTTTTGATGATTTCGGAAGTTGGCGTTAAAGACGAGCAGCGGATGCAGGACCGGATCGAACGCTTCGACGTGCACCCGCGACTTGCGGAGCGGCTCGAGGAAATCTTCGCTGATCTCTTGGCTGCCGAGACCGTCATAAAGAAAACGGACGGTGACGTTTTCATTGGCTCTTTTGATTAAGGCGTCGCGAATCTTCAGGGAGATCTCATCGGTCCGGAACAAATAATATTGGACGTGGATATGGTGCGTCGCTTGCTCGATGTCTTTGAGCACAGCGTCGTACTTTTCATCTCCGTTGACGAGCAGTTTCGTCGCCGTATGGCCGTCGGCACCGGTCGCGCCCATTTTTTCGAGCGCTCTCGTGAGAGGGAACCGGTCGGATACTTCATTCGTCGTCTCGACGCGGTCGGCTTCGATCGCTTGCCGGAACATGCGAATCTCGGACGATGTTCGTTTGATCCGGCGGTGGCGTTTCGGTGTCCGGCCGAACAGCACCCAGGCGAGAGCGCCGAGAAACGGGATGAACAAGACGGTGAGCAGCCAAGCGAGCTTCGCTTGCGGTTGAACTTGGTCAAATAAAATATTCCAACCGACGATGAGCGGGGCGAAAACCCCGATTAAAATTAAAAACGGAGTGAGCGTGTCAACCCAAAACAAAAAAACTAATAGTAAAACGAGACTGACTATCATCATGATCAGTTGAATGACTCGTCGCTTCAACAAAGGCACCTACTTTCTAAAACGTTTAAGACGAGGGGAGTCCCCTCGTCTTAATACAAGCTGTTTAATACGGCGTTGATCTCATTCGCGTAGCGTATGAAGAAGTACAGGTTGACAGCGAGTGAAAACAAAACGAGGAAGAGAGCGAATTGTGCTTTCGTTCGATTACGGTTCCAGTAGTAAAAGACGGACAATAAAACGGCGATACCAACGAATAGAGCGACAATTTCAACAATTCCCCAAAGGATGTCTTTCGATAAAAACATATCGACGATTGTCATGACGACAAAAACGAATACGACAATCCCCATGAGGACCACCAAAATGGCTAAGATGATACTAATCCAATCTGAACTGACTGCATCAACTAAATTTTCAATTGCGACGTTGTATTCGTTCATAAACGACCCTCCTTTCCAGGCACTGCATAACTACTCATCCAATACCCTTTTTTTTCATACTGAAATCAATTGTGTGCATGAGGATGGATGAACGCGGGAAGGGGGATTTTTGATACAATCGCCACGACTCCAAATACATAAACCCAGCTGTTCGGAGGAAAGAACAAGACGAGCAGGACGATGATCGCCAACGGTTGGCGCATAGTAGTCGCAAGCAGGGTACTCGTCGCTAAAACGACGGCAAAAGTTGGGTCGAGGTCGAATGATCCGCTGAAAAAGTAGCCGAGGGTGAAAGCAGAGAAAAGCAATGGATAAATATGTCCACCACGCCAGCCGGTGGCGAGACAAAAGGCGGTAAAAAATAGCTTTAAAAAGCTAAACAATAATAGTGTATACAGCGGAATACGCTCCCAATCATTAAAATACTCTAAAATGGTCTCTTCCCCAGAGAATAAGAGGTCTGGATAAATGAGTGCCATCGTACCGATTCCGATTCCACCTATGATTGTCAAAAACAAGATAGGTACTTGAGAGGTTAGCCTCATCAAAGCATGCTCTGCTAGTAAATAAAGCCAACCAAAAACCATGCCAATCAAGATGATGAATAAAATCGACCAGTCAAGCTGAATTGACTCGATGGCGGGGAACTTGACGACAAAAGGTGGACGTTCGTCCAATCGGTTGAGGAGATAAAACGTCCCGACGCCCGCAAGAGTTGCCAGTAAGTTCAGCATCGATTGCTTTTTATGTTCAGTTTCTTCGGCTGCGAGCGCTCCAAACAATGGTGCGTTGAAAACAATCCCGAGAACGACCGCGTGCCCGACTTCTTGCAATTCACTCAGCTCGTGCCGGACATAACGGAGTCGTTCGGCAAACCAAGTCGTAAGCCCGCCGACGATTCCGATGAGAGCCGCCTCGGGCCCGAGACTAGCACCGCCAATCAAGACGAGAAGAGCGGTGAGCGTCGTGAATCCGATGTAGCGGTAGGTAATCCGTCCTGAGGTCTTCCTGTCTTCTAAAATTTCTGGCATAAGGCGCGGCATCGGCCCGTATCGCTGCTGTAATAGTCCAATCAAGACTCCGGCTACGAGCGGTACGAAAAAGATATAAAAAGGACTTTCGACTCGTTCGGGTACGGTATGCCAGACAAAGTGAATTCCTTTATAGACGACCGATAAAAAAATCCAGCTAATGAATCCAATCAAAATACCGAGTATGCCTGCATAGACACTTACGACGATGGTCTTCACTGATCTCCCACCTTTTTGCCCGTATCACTAAAAACTTCTGTTAGTTATCCTATCTCCCGAACGTTCTTCTCTAAAACCTAAAAAAGATGCTACTCTGTTATAAGAGTGGCATCGATTTAAGCGAAGTAACATGATCTGGTGCAGCCGGTTTTCCGAAAAAGTAGCCTTGGGCGAGATCATAACCGAGTTCGCGACAGACGTCGACTTCTTCGGCGCGTTCGATCCCTTCGGCGAGGATGGTGATGCCCATCGAGCGCGTCAATTGACGGACGTTCTTCAAGAACGTGCGTTTCTCGGCATCTTGGTCACAGAACGAAATATACGACCGATCGATTTTGACGTAATCGGGCTCGAGCCGCTGTAACATGTCAAGCGTCGAGAAGCCGGCACCGACATCGTCGAGCGCGACTTTCATGCCGCGTTTCTTATACGTGGCGAACACGTGCTGCAAATGAGCGACGTCCTGGACTTGCTCCGTCTCGACGACTTCAAAGATGAAGCGGTCGGCACTGAGCCCGTAGCGGTCGATGACTTCGAACGTGTGTTGCAGGCAGTAGTCAGGATTGTAGATTGTCGACGGCAAGAAGTTGATGAACGTCTTCTCGTGAGGCGCAACGGCGTGATACGTCGCTTTGATTGCCTCGGACCGGGCGCGTTGGTCGAGCTTCGAATGAAGTCCGAACCGGTTGGCGGCGCGGAACAGCTCCCCAGGCGAGATATTGTTCGGGCTGCGAAGGAGCGCCTCGTAACCGAACCGTTCACCTGTGTCGAGATGGATGATCGGTTGCAGGTGACTTTCGAACTCCCCGTGTTGGATCAGCTCAATCGTGTCACGGTTGGCGATCTGTTCGAGCAAATCGATTGCTGGTAGAATCGGTGTTTGCTGTTTCGTGGCAGGGTTGACACAATATACATTGTCCTCGACCGAAGATAGCTTAGTCTTGAGTTCATCAAATGATTCGTATGGCTGAGGTTGGTCGTTGACGACCAACAAGCCACGTTCAAAAAGCGGGATTGTCGTGGAGCAGGCCACGCAAGGAGACCACATAGGATCCCTCCTTTCCTGTTATAAACTACATCTATATCCAGTTTATCGGCTAAACCTCATGGAAAAATCACACATCTGGACGAATAAATAAAAAAATCGTGCAAAATGCGGACAGTTTTTGTATACTTCCTATCGTATGAATAAGAAGCGCCTCAAAACGCCACTCGCATACGAACAACTTTTTGAACAGAAAGGGGTTCTATCGATGGACCAAAAATTAAAGTTATGGTTTACGGAGCACCAGACAGAAGATTACGGGATCACGTTCCGGGTTAACCACGTTTATGAGAGCGAACAAACGGAGTTTCAACGACTAGAGATGGTCGAAACGGACGAGTTCGGTACAATGTTGTTGCTTGACGGAATGGTCATGACGACGGATAAAGACGAATTCGTCTATCACGAGATGGTGGCGCACGTGCCACTGTTCACGCACCCTAACCCGAAACACGTTCTCGTGGTCGGCGGCGGCGACGGTGGTGTCATCCGTGAGATTATGAAACACCCAACAGTCGAGAAAGCGGTTCTTGTCGACATCGACGGGAAAGTCATTGAATATTCGAAGAAATACTTGCCAAATATTGCGGGTGAGCTCGACAACCCACGCGTCGAAGTCATCGTCGGCGACGGCTTCATGCACATCGCGAAATCGGAAAACGAGTACGACGTCATCATGGTCGATTCGACTGAACCGGTCGGACCGGCAGCGAACTTGTTCACGAAAGGGTTCTACGCAGGAATCTCGAAAGCGCTCAAAGACGATGGAATTTTCGTCGCGCAGTCGGATAACCCGTGGTTCACACCAGAACTCATCCAAACGGTACAGCGTGACGTGAAAGAGATCTTCCCGATCACGAAGCTGTACACAGCCAACGTGCCGACGTACCCGAGCGGCTTGTGGACGTTCACGATCGGCTCGAAGAAGTACGACCCGCTTCAAGTTCCGGCTGAGCGGTTCCACGATATCGAGACGAAATACTACACGCCAGCGCTGCACTCGGCGGCGTTCGTGCTTCCTAAATTCGTGGAGGACTTGACGAAATGATCAAACGATTCGATGAAGCCTACTCAGGAAAAGTGTTTATCGCGAGCCTACCGGAAGTGACGGATGCGAAGACGGTCCTTTACGGCATGCCGATGGACTGGACGGTCAGTTTCCGTCCGGGCTCACGTTTCGGTCCGAACCGCATCCGTGAAGTCTCGATCGGACTTGAAGAATACAGCCCGTACCTTGACGGGGACTTGAACGAAGCGGCCGTCTATGACGCAGGGGACATCCCGCTCCCGTTCGGCAACGCCCAAAAATCGCTCGACATGATCGAGTCGTTCGTCAAAGACGTCATCAAGGAAGGGAAGTTCCCGCTCGGTATGGGCGGTGAACACCTCGTCACGTGGCCGGTCATCAAGGCGATGTATGACGCGTACGGGGACGACTTCGTCATCTTGCACCTCGACGCGCACACCGACCTTCGTGACGATTACGAAGGCGAGCCGCTCTCGCACTCGACACCGCTCAAAAAAGCGGCCAACTTGATCGGACCGTCGAACTGCTACTCGTTCGGGATTCGTTCGGGGATGAAAGAAGAGTTCGACTGGGCAAAAGATGTCGGCTACAACTTGTACAAGTATGAAGTGCTCGAACCGCTCAAGCGCGTCCTACCGACGCTCGCCGGCAAAAAAGTGTACGTCACGATCGACATCGACGTCCTTGACCCGTCGGCCGCACCAGGAACCGGCACGCAAGAGATCGGCGGCATCACGACGAAAGAGTTGCTCGAGTCGGTCCATGCCATCGCCAACGCTGACCTCGATATCATCGGTGCCGACCTCGTCGAAGTGTCACCGGCGTATGATCAGTCAGACATGACGGCGATCGCCGCCGCGAAGATCCTTCGCGAGATGATGATCGGGTTCGTGAAGTAACGATGCCGAAAAAAGGTCAGCTCGAGATGGAACTGAGCGCCCGGATCACCCAATGGGAGAAAGAGTATCTCGGGCGCGGTTCATTAACGTGTAAGAGTGACCTGCTCCGCGATTTGGCCATCGTGACGCTGCAAGGCGTCTTGACCCCGGCCGAATATGAACTCGCCGCGAAGTCGAGTGGTCGCGAACAGTTAAAGAAATACCGCAACAACCTCGTCGAATCCGGCCGGGTCCAACTCGAGACGATCATTTATGACGTGCTCGGGAGACGGCTCGTGTCGCTCCATACGGACATCAGCACGAAGACAGGCGAACGCCTCATCGTCTTTAGGTTGGATGCACCGTGGGACGATGTGATTGACAAGGCGTGACGACATTTTTACACTAGAAGCAGAGACGCGTCAGGATTGGTGGAGAGAGCCTACGGGAACTTTCCACCGCCGTCCTGAAACGGAGCTGTC
>NZ_LYTG01000040.1:0-12464 GCF_001816105.1 Exiguobacterium sp. SH31 | reverse complement strand
GTATCTGTTACCGCTCTTAATCGGGTTCACAGGCGGGAAGTTGATTCACGACGTCCGAGGTGGAGTCGTTGGGGTGCTCGCCACGATGGGAGTCATCGTCGGGACGGACATGCAGCGCACACCTTTCTTTGGTGTGCGCTTTTGTCGTCTAGGAGGAAATAATGGAACTATTGACGTTTTTATTGACGAGCGCCCCGGTGCTCCTGTTCGTGACGGGCGTGATTGCCGCCCTTGGAAAATCGAATTTAAAGATACCAGAATCGCTCAGTGTGACACTCAACATTTATCTGCTGCTCGCCATCGGGTTAAAAGGGGGGATGGGGCTCGCCGCTGTCTCGCTTGACGAGCTTGCGGCACCGCTCGCCGTGACGCTCGTCCTCGGGATGGTTTTACCGCTCGTCGCTTTTGGGCTCGGCCGTCTGTTCAAGTTCAGCTTTCACGAACGGATCGCCATGGCGGCGACGTTCGGTTCGGTCTCGCTCGTGACGTATGTCGCTGCGACCGCCCAGCTCGAGCGGCTCGGTATCAGCTATGAACCGTTCATGACGACGCTCGTTGTCGTCCTCGAGATTCCCGGTCTCGTCGTCGCGCTCTTACTGTACAACCAGACACGTGTGCTCGGTATCACGGCCGCCCCGAGCCAGTCGTTCACCGTCATCCGGGACAGTATGCTCTCAAAGAGCATCCTCTTGCTCATCGCCGGCCTCGTCGTCGGATTCGTCACGCCGGACACCTCGGCGCTGACACCATTCTTCGTCGACTTGTTCCCAGGCGTCTTACTCTTATTCTTACTGAGCCTTGGGGTCAAGGTCGGCCATCAGCTGAAAGACGTCCCGGCGTACGGCATGAAGTTTTTAATTGTCGGGACGTTATTCCCGCTCATCGGTGCCGTTGTCGGCTACTTTGCCGCCGGACTGGCCGGTTTGTCTGACGGGGGCACGATCTTGCTCATGACGCTCGCAGCGAGCGGTTCTTACATCGCGGCGCCGGCGATGCTCCAAGCGTCCGTCCCGGAAGCCGAGCCGTCGTTTTATTTGACGCTCGCCCTCGCCGTCACGTTCCCGTTCAATCTGCTCGTCGGTATCCCGCTCTTCATCACGATCGTCACCTGACAAAAGCGCTGTCTCTTAATGAGACGGCGCTTTTGTCAGGTGATGACTTGCTGTTGTTCCATACATTTCAAAGCGGCGGTCCAGCTTCCGAACAAGGCGTTGATCGTCGACGTGCTCGGCACGTTTCGTCCTTCGGCCCATTTACGGTAGTGAAGGATACTGAAATGACTTAATTCATCTTTAGCGACCCGGAGCGCCTCGATGACGTCCTCTTCGTCCCATTTCCGTTTCGGTGGGGCGATATCGAGGACGAACAAGGCGTAGCTCCAGGATCCGTACTTCCGGGCAATCGTTGCCACGGTCGGATATCCCTTCTCCTGCGCCCAGACAGCGTAGTGCTGTGAAGTGAGACGTGTCAGTTCGGCGGACGCCTCGATGAGTGCTTGGATAATGCGCTCCTCGTTATTACGGGCCGTCGTCGTCTGCAACTTCGCTTCGCGAAGTGCGTTTGACCACGAGCCGAACCGACTGCTAATCAGCGTGAGCGACGGGGCTTGTGCGACTTTGGCCCACTCCCGATACGTTTGGCTCGTAAAGATGTCGAGTTCTTCAGCGGCCTCGTTTAACGCGGTTAAAATATCTTCGTCCGAATAATAGCGGTACATCATTTTGATTTCAGCGGCCTGAACGGCTTCGCGCCAAGAACCGAATTTGTAAATCACGGTCGAGAGGGAAGGAACGTCTTTGCTGCGGGCCCAGAGTGTGTATTGTTTCGTATCGAATTCTTTGAGTTCATTCGCTGCTTGTTGTAGGCATGAGATGATTTGCTGCTCTGTCCATCTTTTCATCGTGATGTCTCTCCTTTTTAGAAGCACTTGATTGCTTCAAAGGTCATGGTGTGGTTGAACGATGATGGTCCTCAAGGAAAGCCTAAACGGTCGAGGGCGCGACTGCGGTTGACAATGAACATAAAAGACTCGTGACTGACGGTGTAAGCAAGTCGTGAAGAAATCATGTGACGAGCATGTAGGTTTACTTATTTCTAAATTCCCCTCCTTATTGACAATTTACACCTAATTCACGACTCATATACTTTCAATATTACCCATTTAGTGCGGAAATATTCACAAACAAAAAGAAATGGCCATCATACATTTGTAAAACTGTTTGATGGCTAAATTTCGTTGCTATGAAAAAGCTATGGTTTTCTTTCAGATTGTGAATCTCGAACGGGTACTAATCTAGCATCAGCGAATAACCCGTTTACATTCGGCAATCTTTTAAGGTGGTGACAGGATGACTATTCGATTCAATCATTATCCGATGGACCGAAAAAACACGATGCTTATGATGCTCGACGTGACGATCGCGGCTGCGGCCATCTTTCTCACGTTCAAACTGTTGTTCGCTCATGACACGACCGTCTCCGGCGACACGACGAAGTTGATGATGATTTTAGCGCTGAAGAGTACGGCTCTGCTCGTCCTCGGGTGGATGACACGCGTTTATCGGATTGACTGGCGTTATGGTTCGATGCGTGAGTTGCAATTGCTCGCCCTCGTGTTGCTCACGAGTGATTTACTTGTCCTCGGTGCTGCCCTCGTCGTGTTAGAGAATGTATCGTATCAAGCGCTGTTCGTCCAGAGTCTGCTCGCGTTCAACGGGATGCTGTTCATCCGGATCGTGGCGAGAATGCGGTCTTTCTTCCGTTTCCGGAACGCTCCGCCGAGCGGGAAAGCGACGCTCATCATCGGCGGTGGGGACTCAGGGCAGAAGATCACGAAAGAGTTGAAAGAACATCGGACGAACGTGTTAAACGTCGTCGGTATTTTAGACGACAATCCGTTCCTGCAACGGCTCTATATCCACGGGACACCGGTCATCGGCCCGATTGATGCGCTCGAGCGGAAAATTGAAGAGTTCGGGATCGAAGTCGTTGTTCTCGCAATCCCGTCCTTGCCTTACAACAAGCGACTGCAACTGCTCAAGCGAATCGAGAAGACAGGCGTCGAATCACACGCGTTGCCGATGCTATCGGAGCTTGCGTCCGGAAAAGTATCGATGAATGAGATCAGGGAAGTGGCGATCGAGGACTTGCTCGGACGAGAGCCGGTCCAACTCGACGTATCCGAGATCTCACATAAGCTAAAAGGCACGACCATTTTGATTTCAGGTGCTGGTGGATCGATTGGATCTGAGCTATGCCGGCAGTTGATCAAATTTGAACCTGGGCGCCTCGTCTTGTTCGGACATGGCGAGAACAGCATTTATTCGATTGACCGTGAACTCAAAGACTTACAAACGGAAACGGAGATTTGTCCGATCATTGGGGACGTCCAAGACCGGGCGCGGTTAATGGAAGTGTTCGAACAGTTCGAGCCTGAGATCGTCTATCACGCAGCGGCCCATAAACACGTCCCGCTCATGGAAGGGAACCCGAAAGAGGCTGTGAAGAACAACATCTATGGCACGAAAAACATGGTCGAAACCGCTGATTTGTTTAACGTCGAACGTTTCGTCATGATCTCGACAGACAAGGCGGTCAATCCGACGAACGTAATGGGCGCGACGAAACGGGTCGCCGAGATGGTCGTGCAGCAACAAGCGCGTCATAGTGCGACGACGTTCTCGGTCGTCCGGTTCGGGAACGTCCTCGGCAGTCGCGGCTCGGTCGTCCCGTTGTTCAAAGAACAGATTGAACGAGGTGGGCCGATTACGGTGACACATCCCGAGATGACGCGTTACTTTATGACCATCCCCGAGGCGAGTCGGCTCGTCGTTCAAGCAAGTGTTCGCGCGAATGGCGGTGAGGTGTTCGTCCTTGATATGGGACAGCCGGTCAAAATCGTCGACTTGGCCCGACGGATGATCACGCTCAGCGGCTTCACGCTTGAGCAAATTCCGATTGAATACAGCGGGATCCGGCCAGGCGAGAAGTTGTATGAGGAGCTGCTTGCCACGAGCGAACGCAGCGAAAATCAAGTGTACGATAAAATTTTTGTCGGCTGTACGCGACCGTTCAAATCGGTCGAACCAATTTTACGTACGATTGAACATCTGCTTGACCAACAAAGCGCATTGACGTCCTTCCTCTTGTTCGTCGCCAACAGCGAAATCCCGGAAGAAGTGATGGCAGATATGTTCGCGCCTCAGATCGAGCCCGTTCGGATTCGTTCGAGCGACCCCACTCAAAGGAGGAAGACATTATGAAAAAGACTGTGCTCGTCACAGGTGTCGCCGGGTTCATCGGCTTTCATTTGGCGCGCCGGCTGTTGCGAGAAGGGCACCACGTCGTCGGCATTGATGAAGTGAATGATTACTACGATCCTCATTTGAAAGAGGCGCGTCTTTACGTCTTGACGCACCCGAACTTCAAACTGTATCGGGACTCGCTCGAGAACAAAATGGCTGTCACACGGGTGTTCGAGAAACGAAGTCCTGACATCGTCGTCAACTTGGCTGCGCAAGCAGGCGTCCGCTACAGTCTTGAAAATCCGGACGCTTATATCCAATCGAATATCGTTGGATTTTTAAACATCCTTGAGGCGTGCCGAAACTTCCCGGTCGAGCAATTGGTTTATGCATCATCAAGCTCCGTGTACGGATCAAACCAAAAAATGCCGTTCTCTGAACAGCATCCGGTCGATCATCCGCTCTCGTTATATGCAGCTTCGAAGAAAGCGAATGAACTGATGGCCCACACGTATAGCCATCTGTTCGGTCTAAAGACGACCGGACTCCGCTTTTTCAGCGTTTATGGACCGTGGGGAAGACCGGATATGGCGCTGTACAAATTCACAGAAGCCATCATGAAAGGCGAAGCGATTGACGTCTATAACTATGGGCAAATGGCCCGTGACTTCACGTACGTCGACGACGTGATCGAGTCGATTGTCCGCTTGATGGACGTTCAACCGTTCGCTGACGAAGAGTTTGACTATCATGACCCGCTCCCGGACCGAAGCGACGTCCCGTTCCGTGTTTACAACGTCGGCAATCATAGCCCGGTCCAGCTGATGGATTTTATTCGGATCATCGAGAAAAAACTAGGGAAGCGAGCAATCGTGAACGAACTCCCGCTGCAGCCGGGTGACGTGCCGGAAAGTTTTGCCGATTCATCAGAATTGTATGAAGCGATTGATTTTCAACCACAGACCCCGATTGAACAGGGGGTGCATGAATTTATCGATTGGTATATCGCGTATCACCATGCATTGAAGGAGGGAATCGAGTGATGATGTCACTTCAAGACAAAATCTACGCCAACTCTCCGTTGCCGGTCCAAAACTGGCTCATCTCGCTATACGGGTTGAAGTTATACCATGAGCGTTACGGTCCTTATTACGATAAAGAGTTGACCAAGCTCCGAAGTCGACGGTTCGTCGATCCGCAAACGGCCCAACTGAACCGGCTCAATCGGTTCCTTAAGTTCTGTCGGACGCATAATAGCTACTACCGAGACTTGTTTGACCGCCATCACGTAGAGCTGCCGCTTCTGCAACTGAGCGATTTGAAACAAATTCCAGTGCTTGAGAAAGAGACACTTCGTACCGAACCGGCTATTTTCTCGGACGTTAAAGCACCAATTATTGGTTCTACGGGTGGAACGACCGGGACGGCACTTCAAGTCCGGTTCACGGTCGAAGATTATCAAGCTCGAATGGCCCACTTGGATTACTTTAAAGAGCAGCACGGCTTTGCAAAAGGGATGAAACGAGCGAGTTTCACCGATCGGATGATTTGTCCGCGCGGCCAGGAAGAGCCGGTCTACTGGCGCTATAACGCTCCGATGAAACAGATGCTCTACTCGGTCGTTCACTTTCATCCGAAAACGATCCCGGCCTACGTCGAATCATTGAACGACTTTCAACCTGACGCCCTCGACGGTTCGCCGTCCGCGATGATCGAAGTCGCCAAGTATTTAAAAGACACGGATATGCGCTTAACGTTCAAGCCAATCGCCATCTTTCCGACGTCGGAAACGTTGTCACCATGGGGACGCGCGTTGCTCGAGGAAGTTTTCGACGCCCCGGTATACGACCAATACGCTTCTTCAGAAGGCGCACCGCTCGTCACCGAATGTCGGCATGGACGGATGCACCTCCATCCGGAGAGCGGCATCATTGAGGTCGGGGAGGACGGAGAAGCGCTCGTCACGAGCTTCACGACCCACGGCACGCCGCTCGTCCGTTATCGAATCGGAGACCGGATGACGCTCAGCGATGAGACGTGTCCGTGCGGCCACCCCGGTACGGTCATCTCGTCGATCGATGGCCGTCAAATGAATTACGTCGAGACACCGGAAGGTTATAAAGTATTCGAGGGCGACTTGACGGCGACCGTCGCCGTGCTGCCGAACTCGGTACTTCAAGTCCAAGTGCTCCAACATGAGATCGACCAGATTGAAATGTTGTATGTCAAAGATGAGGACCGGTTCGAAAACGAACATGAGACGATATTAAAGCAAGAAGTGGAACGACTGTTCACACCGAATATGCGAATCCGTCTTAAAAATGTGCCGGCCATCAAAAAAGAACCAAACGGAAAAATTCGGGTCGTGAAGCGACTTCACGTCTGACCCATACAAAAGGGGAGTTCGATCATGGCAATCTTCGCGTTGCGGGACGTATATTTTAAGGCGCCGATCCGCCTTCAAAACTGGATGACGTCACTTTATGGCTTGAAATTGTCACAAGAGCGTTACGGGAAAGCGTACGAGCAGGAGCTTGCCGCACTACGCAACCGTCCGACGGATGACGCGGCCGTTCGAGCAGACCAGCTTCGACGACTCAATGACTTTTTAGCATTTTGCGAAGCGAACAATGACTATTACCGTCAGTTATTCGACGAGGCCGGCGTATCGCTCCCGCTCCACTCGATTGAAGCTCTGAAACAGATTCCGATACTCGAGAAGGAAACGGTCCGCTCGACCCCGGCCATCTACTCGCACGTGAAAACAGACATTATCGGCAAGACAGGCGGGACGACCGGTGCGTCGCTCCAAGTGAAATTCACAGCGGAAGATTATCAGATCCGGATGGCCCATTTGGATTATTTTAAAGAACAACACGGCTTTAAAAAAGGGATGAAACGAGCCAGTTTCACGGGACGCGTCATTTGTGAACCGGATCAAGCGGCACCCGTGTTTTGGCGGTATAATCGTCCGATGAATCAACTACTGCTGTCGTTGTTCCATCTGACCGAGACGAATATCCCACACTATATCGCGGAACTGAATCGGTTCAAACCAAGCGTTCTCGATAGCGCCCCGTCCGCCATGATTGACTTGGCCTCATACATTAAAGCGCACAACATCAAACTCGACTTCCAACTGATCGCCTTGTTCCCGACGTCAGAGACGATCACGGCGTTTGGACGGTCGTTGCTTGAAGAAGCGTTCAATGCGCCCGTGTTCGACCAATACGCCTCGTCCGAAGGTGCACCGATTTTGAGCGAGTGCAGTCATGGACGGATGCACCTTCATCACGAGACGGGAGTCATCGAGCCTTACGGGGAGGACGGAGAAATTCTCGTCACGGGCTTTACGACCCACGGCACACCGCTCGTCCGCTACCGGATTGGGGACCGGATGAAGTTTGGGGAAGGGACTTGCCCGTGCGGTCAAGGCGGGACGTATGTCGAGTCGATCGAGGGACGGCAATCGAATTTCATCGTCACGCCAAAAGGACTCAAAGTCTATGAAGGGGATTTGACGACGATCGTCAGCGAGCTCCCGAACTCGGTCATTCAAGTCCAGTTTCGGCAACTCGATTTGCATCACATCGAGATGCGCTACATCAAAGACCCAAATCGCTTCACCTCATCTCATGAACAAGTGCTTCGACGGGGGTTGAAAGAGCTCGTCGGAGACAGCGTCGAGATTACGTTGACGCCGGTCAAACAAATTCCTCGAGGCCCGAACGGAAAAGTCATCGTCGTCGAAAAGGTGATGAATCAAATTTCACAATAACTGGAGGCAGATGGACATGGACAAACTCATCTCAGAATCACGGACAGCACGAAGAACCATTGCCAATCGCCATATCGCCGTCGTCGGACTCGGGTACGTCGGTCTCCCGGTCGCGGTCGCGCTCGGAGAAGTCGGAGACGTCATCGGATTTGATATTAATGAGGCCCGCATCAACGAACTGAACGGTCATCTCGACAGCACGCGAGAAGTCGAGCGGGAATCGCTTGAAATCGCCTCAGTCGCATATACGACCGACGCGTCACAGCTTGAAGAGGCGGATTTTATCATCATCGCCGTACCGACGCCGATCAACGAACAAAATCAGCCGGACCTCGGTCCGATCTGTAGCGCGACGCGAACCGTCGGCAAGCACCTACGGCCGGGGGCGATTGTCGTCTACGAGTCGACCGTTTACCCTGGACTGACGGAAGAAGAATGCATCCCGCTGCTCGAACGAGAGTCGGGTCTACGGGCCGGGATCGATTTTAAAGTCGGCTATTCGCCAGAGCGTATCAATCCAGGGGACCGGGTCAACACGTTCCGGACAATCAAGAAAGTCGTCGCCGCCGAGGATGAGGAGACGCTTGATATCGTCGCAGCCGTATATGAGACGGTCGTCGATGCCGGTGTGCATCGCGCTTCGTCCATCAAAGTCGCCGAAGCCGCGAAAGTGATCGAGAACACGCAGCGGGACTTGAACATCGCATTGATGAATGAACTCGCGATCATCTTCGAGCGGATGAACATCGATACGCTTGAAGTGTTAGAAGCGGCCGGTACGAAATGGAACTTCCTGAACTTCCGGCCTGGACTCGTCGGTGGCCATTGTATCGGGGTCGACCCGTTCTATTTGACGATGAAGTCTGAGATGCTCGGCTATCACCCTGAGGTCATTTTAGCCGGTCGGCGCATCAACGAGACGATGGGCAGCTTCATCGCCACGTCGCTCATTAAAACGATGATCCGTCAAAACATGCCGGTACTCGGCTCACGGGTCACCGTGCTCGGCATGTCGTTCAAAGAGAACGTCAGTGATATCCGTAATTCAAAAGTCGCGACACTCGTGCGGGAAATCGAGGAGTTCGGCCTTGAGGTGCAAGTGTACGACCCGCTCGTCCACCATGAGGAAGTCGAACAAGAATACGGGATCCAAGTAAAACCGTACCATGAGCTCAAGCCGGCGGAAGTCGTTATCTACGCCGTCTCACACGATGAATTCGTGAGTGCCGGTTGGAAAATCGCCGAACGTCAGTTGAAGATGGGACGAGGGATCGTCATGGATTTAAAAGGTATCTTAAACCGAGCGACGAAGCCAGAGGAGGTCCACTTATGGCGCCTTTAAAGATCCTTCAATTCTGCGCGGTCGACGTGACCGCTGACGTCCTGTTGCGTCCGCTCATCGAGTCGCTGAAAGCCGAAGGGCACCAAGTCGATGTCGCCTGTGCCTACGGTGACCGGACGGACCGGTTGCGGGCGGAAGGGTGGGTCATCCATACGCTGCCGATTGATCGCAAATTCCATCCGAAGCGGAACGTGCAGACGATTCAAGGGCTCGTCGCCTTGCTCAGACGGGAGAAGTATGACGCGATCCATGTCCATACGCCGGTTGCGGCCGCGCTCGGACGGGTTGCGGCCCGAATCGCCCGCACCCCACACATTCTGTACACTGCCCATGGCTTTTACTTCCATGAACGGATGAGCCGGGTCGCCTATGAACTCGTGTTTTGGCTCGAAAAATCGCTTGCCGCACTCGCGACCGACTGGCTGCTGCTCCAAAGTGAGGAAGATTATTCGCTCGCCAAGACCCGACAATTTAAAAGCGATGACCGTTTGCTTCATCTCGGGAACGGGATTGATTTGACTCGATTCCAACCGCTTGAAAAAACAGTTGACCCGAAGCAGTTAAAGTTTCTGTTCGTCGGTCGCCTCGTCAAAGAAAAGGGGATCCTCGATCTACTCGAGGCGTTTCAGGAAGTGTCTGCGCGTCATCCGGGAGCGACACTCACGATTGCCGGAGAGTTGCTGTCGAATGAGCGGGATCAAGAGACCGCCAAACTCGTTGAAGCTCACTTAGTAGACAATCCGAACGTTCATTACGTCGGATACGTCATAGACACCCCGTCTTTGTTCAACCGTCATGACGTCTTTCTGTTACCGTCTTATCGGGAAGGGCTCCCCCGTTCCATTTTAGAGGCGATGGCGTCAGGTCTTCCGGTCATCGCGACCAACATCCGCGGTTGTCGAGAAGAAGTCATTGACGGAGAGACGGGATACCTCGTCCCGGTGGCCCGTCCGCAAGCGCTCGCGGAGGCGATGGAGTCGTTCATCGAGCATTCGGATCGGATCGAGTCATACGGTCGCCGAGGTCGCGAAGTCGTCGAGGAACGGTTCGATGAATCGAAAATTTTGACACGGCAAATCAATTTATTTGCGCAAATTAGCGCTCGTGAAGTGGGATGAGTCGTCGCATATAAAAGGGGGAGGCGGCATGGAAGAGAAACAAGTGATTCACCAGTTGAGGACGGCCGCCGATGACGGTCGTCTCACGATCCATATGTACCAGCAATGGCAACAAGCGAACGGCGGACCGACCGTACTCGAACTGTTAGAGGTGTATGGTTCGTGGGCGAACGTGCTGCGGCTCGTCGGGTTTGAAAACCAGATGCCGCGTTTCACGAAGTCGGAAATGTTGCGAACGCTTCGCCGGGCAGCGAAGGATCTTGGCTCGATCAATAGTGCCGATTACCGAAAATGGGCGCATGACCATGATGCTCCGACGCTCACGGAAGTTGTCATCCAGTTTGGGTCTTGGAAGGTCGCATTGATTGAGGCCGATCTACTCGGGATGATGGCAAAAGACCAAAAGATTGAAATTATTCAAGCGTTGCTCGATGCGAGCGATGAAATCGAACCATTTAATTCAACGACGTATGCGAAATGGGCGAAAGCGAACCAACGTCCGAGTATCACAAAAGTCGTTCGGCGCTTCGGGTCTTGGACGCAAGCACTTGAAGAAATCGGATTGTCGACGCGTAAAGCGTTCACGGAACAAGATATTCTATCGGCGTTGAAAGAAGCGAGTGAGGATTTGGCCGTCCTCTCGCCATGGGGTTATGAAATATGGCAAAAAAAGACGGGAAAGGACCGGCGCTTAAAGATATCCAACAGATGTTCGGTTCTTTTGACATAGCGCTTTCGGCGATGGGGCTAGAATTTACAGACCAGACAGACGATGACGCTTCAAAGAGAGGGAAGGAGGAGGGCTTATGACGCGTCCGATCGTCTTATGTATCGGCGAGGATCCGACTTCGACTTATGTGTACCAGGCGATCCGGAATCTCGGGGTGACCCATGTGATCAAAGAAGATGGTCCGGCTGAAGTGCGGCCCGACTCGATCAACGAGTGGATGCGTCAATCATACGTTCGCTTTATGTCACCGCTCATGTGCCGATTCAGTCGTCAGCGCGTCCGAGAGTTACAAGCACGTTATCCGCTGAACGACAATCCGATCCCATCGCATCATCTGTTGCGTGTCACGTCACTGAATGACGCACGAACGATGATGTGGCTTGATCGCTTACAACCACAACTCGTGATCTTGCACGAGACCGGACCCGTCGACATGAGTCGACTGCACCGTCTTGACTGTCCGATTTTAACGGTCAGCCCTTCGATGGCCAAAGGACAACTTGAAGCGTACTGGGCGTTTCGCGCTAAGCCTGACGTCTGTGAAGTGAGAATCGAACAATGGGGCGACAGAGGCTGGACTGTACTCGATCGGTCCGTCCTGTATGTCGGTGGCACCGATAACTTTGCGACGTATCCTTACCTTCAACTTGTGACGGCACTGCCGCTTTTGCGTCGTCAAATTGAATCGATGCTCGAAGAGGACGTATATGATCGACGGACGGCAGAGTAAAGGCCAAAGCGAGTTCGCTTTGGCCTTTCAGCTATTTTTGATGCAGTAATGTTGGATCGCGTCGTTATAGTAGACGGCAAGCCCGGTCGCGTACTTGTCGTAAAACATCGTGAACCGCTCATCCATGACATACATGTGCCCGAGTCCGCTGAACATGTCGAGCGAGCAGTCGTAGAAGTTGGTATGGATGAACTGATGGTTCGTCTTGACGACGGCTTGGACACGTTCGTCTTCAATCGGCACGTCCGCTCGGAACAGGTCGACGAGCGGTTTGACGAGATTCATCTGTTCTTGGCTGAGTGTTTCCCAATCATCTTTCGAGCGTTGGTTGGCACGCTCGAAAGATGTGTGGTACGCCTCGCTGTCGCCCCAACGGTCTTGTACTTCAGTCTCATGTTTTGCTTCGTGTGCCTTGAGTTCGTCAAACGACAGTCCGTTGAACAACTCTTTTTCTTTCATTGGAATTCCTCCTTTGAGTGAGGTGAGTGTCGTCTCGGCCGTGTCGGCGAGCATATCAAAGTA
>NZ_LYTG01000039.1:0-25754 GCF_001816105.1 Exiguobacterium sp. SH31 | reverse complement strand
ATCCGTTTTGATCCGACCATTGCCTGACGCATCAATTGGGAACCAATCTGTTTTCCTTTATGACGCGAGTCGACGACGAGGCGATGCACGTAGACGGCTGTGTCGGCGTCGTTCCATAAGTTCTCGTCCCACGACGTCGGTGGGATCAGACTGACCGCCCCGACAACCGTATCGTTTTCTTCATATACATAGACTGTTCCGTTCGTGACGTCGTACGTGACAATCTCGGTCCGGCTCGGCTCTAAATATTTTTGCCATTGCGTTTTTCCGGCTGCTTTAAACTCCATCGCTTTCGTTAGAATAAGCGTATCGATGGGAGATATGTCGGACACGGTGGCCAAACGAATCATATGAGTTGCCTCGCTTTCAATTGGTTTTCAAATCGTGTAGGGTACACGGTGAGTAAGCTATTTTAAAACTTCTTTGTGTCGGCGAATGATTTTTGGTAAGATAAACTTACCATAATCGTGCAAACGATTGCGCTAGCCGTAAGAAGAAAAAATAGCACTGATAATAAGATGAGTATATATGATGCGCAGTGAGTTTAGAGACAAGGGAGTCTTATTGAGACATGCAACTTTTACAACGTGACCAACAGACAAAAACTTTAAAACGAAATTGGTGGAAAGAAGCCGTCGCCTATCAAATCTACCCACGCAGTTTTTACGACGCGAACGGTGACGGGATCGGTGACATTCAAGGCATCATCGACAAACTCGATTATTTGAAAGACCTCGGCGTCGACGTCATCTGGATTTGCCCGATGTACAAGTCGCCGAACGACGACAACGGTTATGACATTAGCGACTATGAGGACATCATGGACGAGTTCGGGACGATGGCAGACTTTGACCGTCTCTTGGAAGAAGTCCATGCGCGCGGCATGAAGCTGCTCTTGGACCTCGTCGTCAACCACACGTCAGACGAGCACCCGTGGTTCATCGAATCGAAGAGCTCGAAGGACAATCCGAAGCGTGACTGGTACATTTGGCGCGACGGGAAGCCGGACGGCTCGAAGCCGAACAACTGGGAGTCAATCTTTGGCGGCTCGGCTTGGGAGTTCGACGAGACGACCGAACAGTATTTCTTGCACGTCTTCTCGAAGAAACAGCCGGACCTCAACTGGGAGAACGCTGAGATGCGCCAGACGATCTACAACATGATCAACTGGTGGCTCGACAAAGGTATCGACGGTTTCCGCGTCGACGCCATCAGCCATATCCGTAAACACCCGTCGTTCGGCGATCTTCCGAACCCTGAAGGCCTCGACTTCGTGCCATCGTTCGAGATGCACATGAACATCGACGGTATCCACGGCTATTTGGAAGAACTCCGTGACGAGACGTTCAACAAACACGACATCATGACGGTCGGTGAAGCGAACGGCGTCTCGCCTGACGACGCCCACCTTTGGGTCGGTGAGAAGGACGGCAAGATGAACATGGTGTTCCAATTCGAACATATGGGTCTTTGGCGTGAGGATGCCGAGTCGAAACTCGACGTCGTCCATTTGAAGAACGTCTTGACGAAATGGCAAAAAGGCCTCGAGGCAGACGGCTGGAACGCCTTGTATGTCGAGAACCACGACCAGACACGGACCGTGTCGTCATGGGGCGATGATGAACGTTACTGGAAAGAGAGCGCCAAGTCGATCGCGATGATGTATTTCCTCATGCAAGGGACACCGTTCATCTATCAAGGCCAAGAGATCGGGATGACAAACGTGAAGTTCGATTCAATCGACCAGTACGACGACATCGCGACACGTAACCGTTACTATATCGGACGTGAGCATGGCAAGAGCCATGAAGAGATGATGGAGATCACGTGGAACTCGTCGCGTGACAACACACGGACGCCGATGCAATGGAGCGACGCCGCGAATGCCGGCTTCACGTTCGCCGAGAAACCGTGGTTCGGCATCAACCCGAACTATCCGGACATCAACGTCGACGCGCAGCTCGAGGACGAGGATTCGATCCTCAACTTCTATAAAGAGATGATCCGTCTCCGTAAAGACGATGAGACGTTCGTCTACGGCAAGTACGATATCGTCTTGCCGGAACATCCGGAAATTTACGCCTACACACGGACGCTCGGTGACACGCAATACCTCGTCATGTCGAACTTGACGGGCAAAGAAGCGATCTTCGCGACGGATATCATGCTTCGTTCAGACGACGTCGTCTTGAAGAACATGCCGCTCGACGCGCATGATGAGACGATGCTCCTCCACTTGAAGCCGTTCGAAGGACGCGTCTACAAGTTGAGCTGACGCAAAGACAGGGGGAACCCTGTCTTTTTTATGGTGTGAGGCGCGCGCGAACCGGGAAAGAAAAAGTTAGCGATTCCGGACCGTTCACGAGATATGGTACGATGAGACAGCGGAAAGGGGAATCACCATGGCAATTGAACCACGACGGGTCCGTGTCCGGCAGACGACGAAAGTCAGTGAGGTCGATGAACCGATCGAGCTCCATGCCGACGGGCTCTACTATGAATTAAAAACCGGCTTCATCTTGATGTTCGACCAAGAGCGTGAGGACGGCATCGTACCGACGACGTTGAAATATACGACCGGACGGCTCGCCCTCATCTGTAAAGGACCGATTGAGATGAACCATTCCTTCATTGAAGGACGGCTGACGCAAAGCCTATATAAAAACCCATATATGTCGATGACGATGGCGACGACGACGGAACGGCTTGAGATTTCAGACGGCCGTTGCCGTTTCCATTACGAGTTGGCAATGAACGACGACTTGGCGGGCGACTACGAAGTCGACGTCGCTTGGACGTTTGAAGGAGGAGAAACGACATGAATTTTGCAGAACGTGTGAAAAAGATTGAAGAGATGTTGAACGAAGATTGGTTTGAGATGCTCGAGACGAACGAGGAAGAGTATGAGGAATGGCGAGGCCGCCTCGAAGACCATGCCGAACAAGTCATCGGTCATTACGACAATGAGACGGGTGTCGATATGGACGCGGTCGACAAGTTGCTCCAATTGAACGACGAATTTCCGCTTCTTTACGGAGAAGATACGGTCCGGCTCTATATCGCGTTGATCGAGGCGCGACCGGAAGATAAATCGGTGTATGACCGCTACATCGACTATTTGGCAGCAATCGGTGACGCCGAACACGAGGAATTTTTACGGTTCCATACGCTCGTCGAAGCCGGTCGCCTAGACGAAGCGAGACAACTCGCACCCGTGATGCCGAAACGATTAGGACTCGAAGACTAAGGCCGCATTGCGGTCTTTTCTATACATATAATTAGGGGGTAAACACATGCTGACACTCGTAAAGACATCAATCGAACAGCAAGCGCAGGTGCTCGAATTTCTAAACGAGTGGCGAGAACGGGAAGAGACGATCGTCCCGAACGCGGTCGACCGTGATGCGTCTGATTTTGAGGCGTACGTCAAGCAGATTCGTTCTAAGGAGTCTCGCGAGGACGTTAACGTCAGTTGGGTGCCGAGTACGACTTACTGGTTGACCGATGGGAACGAGTTACTCGGCGCGGCGAATATCCGCCATGAATTAAATGACAACTTAATCAACTTCGGGGGACATATCGGCTATGGCATCAAGCCGAGTGCGCGCGGACGCGGTCTCGCGACGAAACAGCTCGCACTCGCGCTCGAGAAAGCGAAACAGCTCGGCATCGAGCGGGCCTTGATCACGTGCAATCGGACGAACGTGGCGTCACGCCAAGTCATCTTGAACAACGGCGGTGTCGCCGATACACCATTTCTAGAAGAAAGCGGTAAAGTCGTCGAGCGGTTTTGGATTGACCTGAAAGGGTGATATAGGATGGCGAACTGGATCGTCGTGTATTTAGTGCTCATCAATTTCTTTGGGATCTATCTGTTTCCACGCGACCGGGTACCGTCTAAAAAATGGTTCTCATTTTCGAGCGGGATCGCCATCACGTATTTTTTCATGTACCTGTTACCATCTCTCAACAAGCGCCAAGATACGCTTCAAGTCAACTGGCTCGACCTTGCTTTGCCGTCAGAGATTTACGTCGTCAGTCTGCTCGGCTTCACCGTTTTCTACGGGACGATGCGGTTCGTGCGGACACCGTACTTTCAAGACGAGACGATCGACCGAAACGTGTCGTATTGGCTTCAAGTGACGCTTCTGACGGCATACATGTCGTTCTCGGCTTACGTCGTCACGGCGACGTCGGTCACGTTTGTGGCACGTGGTTTTTACGCGACCGCGCTCGGCGTCCATTTCCTCGCTGTCGGACACGACTTGTACCGTCACTACGGGGCACGTTATTTGACACAAGGACGCTATTTTTTGAGCGGCGGGATTCTCGTTGGCGGCTTGTTCGCCCGTTTCATCGATCTCGCGACGCACGTCGAGGCGCTCCTGTTCGCGTTCGTCGCCGGGGCGATGATCCTCAATATCGTCAAGTTCGAGCTGCCGACCGACCGCAACCTCCACTTCCGGACGTTCGTGCTCGCCGTTTCCGGCTACGGCGGCATCTTGTTGTTCTTGAAACATGTGCTCGACTTTTGACTCCGATAAGAAAATGAATGACTGTTCATTCACTTTTTGTTATACTGAACTCAAGATTGAATCCGTTTTCATAAGGGGGAGTTTTGGGGATGTCGACATTTTTAATCGTCAACTGGATTCTATTCTTGCTCGTTCTCGGCTATGGACTGTATTTGTTCGCGACGCTCGTGTATCAGCGTTATACGTTCATCAAGCTTGGGAAGAAGGCAGAATGGAGCCAAACGAATAAGGAACGGCTCGAACAAGTCATGATCAACGTGTTCGGTCAAAAGAAACTACTGAAGGATAAGAAGAGCGGGATCATCCACGTCATGATGTTCTATGGGTTCATCCTCGTCCAATTCGGGGCCATCGATTTCATCTGGAAAGGGCTCGCCGTCGGAACCCGTTTCCCGCACGTGCCGCTCGGTCCGCTCTATCCGATTTTCACATTCATGCAAGAAATCGTCATGCTCATGATTCTTGTCGCGGTCGTTTGGGGATTCTACCGCCGTTACGTCGAGAAGCTCGTGCGCTTGAAACGGAATTTTTTGGCCGGTCTTGCCCTCATCTTCATCGGGGGTCTCATGGTATCGGTCTTGTTCGGCAACGGGTTCTATCTCGTCTATAAAGAAGAGTTGCCGATGTGGGGCGAACCGGTCGCGACACTGATTGGTTCAGTGTTCGCTTGGGTACCTGGGGACGTCGCTTTTGCCTTATTCGTTGTCTTCTGGTGGCTGCACCTCATGTTCTTGCTCAGCTTCATGATCTACATCCCGCAAGGCAAGCACGCCCACTTGATCGCCGGCACGTTAAACGTTTGGCTTGGCCGGACGCACAAAGTCGGTCGTCTCGCGCCAGTCGATTTCTCGGCGATGGAAGACGCGGAAGAGTCGGACGAAGAAGTCGTCTTCGGTGTCAATAAGATCGAAGACTTCAACCAAAAACAACTCGTCGATTTGTACGCTTGTGTCGAATGCGGACGCTGTACGAACGTCTGTCCGGCGACCGGCACCGGTAAGATGCTGTCGCCGATGGATCTCATCGTCAAGTTGCGTGACCATATGAACATGAAAGGGGCGGCCATTACGCGGAAATCACCGTGGGCACCGGCCCTTATGTTCCAAAACACGCAAGGTGCCGAAATCGCGGCCGCAGCCCAAAACGGGCACATGCTCGTCCCTGATGAGTTGATCGGCAACGTCATCACGGAAGAAGAAATTTGGGCGTGCACGACGTGCCGAAACTGTGAAGACCAATGTCCGGTCATGAACGAGCACGTCGATAAAATCATCGATCTTCGCCGTTACCTCGTCATGATGGAAGGGAAGATGGACCCTGAGGCGCAACGCACGGTCGCAAACATCGAGCGTCAAGGCAACCCGTGGGGGATGAACCGGAAAGAGCGCGAGAACTGGCGAAAAGACCGGGAAGAACTCGTCATCCCGACTGCCAAAGAGAAAAAGAAAGCTGGGGAAGAGTTCGAATTTCTCTTCTGGGTTGGGGCGATGGGCTCTTACGACAGCCGCAGCCAAAAAGTCGCCCAAAGCTTCGCAAGCGTCTTGAATAAAGCAGGTGTCTCGTTCGCCATCCTCGGAAACGAGGAGAAGAACTCAGGTGATACGCCGCGTCGCATCGGGAACGAACTGTTGTTCCAAGAACTCGCCGAGGCGAACATCAAACTGTTCGAGAAGTACGGGGTCACGAAAATCGTCACGGTCGACCCGCACGCATACAATACGTTCAAAAACGAGTATCCGGATTTCGGACTTTCTGGTGTGAAAGTGTACCACCATACCGAGCTGCTCGCCGAACTGCTCGATACAGGACGGATCAAACCGGACTTCGCCGTGAACGAACGCGTTGTCTACCACGACTCGTGTTATCTCGGCCGCTACAATAATATTTATGACGCACCGCGTTTCGTCCTTGAACGAATTCCAGGGGTCGAGCTCGTCGAAGCAGAACGAAACCGCGAGAACGGCATGTGTTGTGGAGCCGGTGGCGGACTCATGTGGCAAGAAGAGAAAGTCGGGACGCGTGTCAACGTCGCCCGGACCGAGCAGTTGCTCGAGACGAAGCCGACGGTCATCGGTTCGGCATGTCCGTACTGTTTGACGATGCTCTCGGACGGTACGAAAGCGAAAGAAGTCGATGAGACGGTCGGAACGTTCGACGTCGTCGAGCTGCTCGATCGTTCACTGAAGCCAATCGAAGTACCAGAACCCATCTTACAATGAAACGAAGCCGGGCTTGGTCGTTGACCAGGCCCGGCTTTCGTTTACTCATATTTCGGATTTTGTGAGCAGTGAAGACGTGAGGTGAGACAGTCCTTGCGTCGTCTCGTTGATGGCTGAGATCGTCTCGACCATCTGTCCGAGGTCTTGCTTGTTGCGTTCGAATGAGAGAACGTAGTTGCCCATCTCGTCTTTCACAGTCGAGAAGCCGACTTTGACCGCATTCAACTGACGCATCGCCTCGTCGTTTGTCCGATGCATTTGTCCCATCTGGTCGAGCAGGGCGGCGATGTTCGTCTCGTTCTCGTGGATGAGTACGTTAATTTGGCTGCTGAGCTGTTTGGCGTTCTCGGCGAGTGTCCGGACTTCGGTCGCGACGACGGCGAACCCTTTGCCGTGCTCACCGGCCCGGGCCGCCTCGATGGACGCGTTCAACGCGAGCAAGTTCGTTTGGTTGGCGATCTGTTCGATGCTGCGGGTCATGCTGACGATTTCTTGCGAGCCGTCTTTCAAGGCAGTGATGCGCTCGAGCGAGGCGTCGACGTATGTCGCCGATTGTGTGAATTCGGTCTCCATCTGTTCGATCTGTTTGCTGTTCGTTTGCGTCAGTTCCATCAAGTGACGGCTCATCTTCTCCGTCTGTTCAGTTTCAGACAACACTTGGTGGGCCCGGTCGCTCGTCTCGGACATGGCGGCGCCGGTCCGTTCCATCGTCGTCGCGACTTCCGTGCTGACACGACCGATATCGGTCAACAAATCGGCCCGGGCCACGTTTGCCGATTCGATCTCACCGAGTCGGGCGTCGACGTACTGCTCGGTCACGATTTGAGCATCCAAATTCATTGCGTGTGACAACGCGAGGAGTGACTCGGTCATCGCCGCCGGATCGTGTTGATAGTGCTCGACGATTTTCGGGACGAGCAACGTGTTGAACGCAGAATACGTCGCGAGGAACCAGACGACCGGCACCGAGAAATGATGGTGTGTCTGTCCCATGCGTTTACGCATGGCGAGAAACTTCTCATCGATTTGACCCGTCAACAAGCTGCGGAAGTAGTCGGCGAACACTTTTTTCAAGCGCTCGCGCGTCGATGAGGCTTTGGCGATCTTGACCATGTCAGGTTGCAACATCAAATGGTCGAGTACACTTTCTAACACGTCATCGAGTACGGATTCGACGAGTGGGGCCATCGCTTGAAGGCGTTCGACTTGAGTCGACGTATAACCCATATAATGCGCACGTCCACTCAGACGGGTGTCTGACGGTTGGGCGATGGTCGCTGCGTCAGGGAAAGCGATTGATGCGGTATAATCAGTTTTTTTCGATTTACGGAAGAGTGTCATTCAAAAATCTCCTTTTCATAGTACGAGTAAAAGCCGTCATCTCATATATCGGTCAAAATGTGAAAATACTGAGAACTTGATGTGCGAAGGAGTCAGTTGTTTTTTGTCCAAATCGGGAAAGAAGGAAAGAGAGACTGTTTCGACCACTTCGACCATTTCGAAGAAAGAGGTGTCCTTCGTGAAAAACATGATTGTGTTATTGACGATTGTCAGTGCGCTCAGCAGCCAGATTCTCCCGCAAATCCTGTATTTGTCGGTGATGGCATTAGAAGAAGGCATCGGGGGTTTAATCCCATTCATGATTTTTTATGTCGCGAGCATGTCGGGGCTATTGTTGTGGGTGTATGTCATCGGTCGTCTCGGATCGAAACAGACATTTTTGATTGCTTTGTGGGTACTAGTCGGCGGACTGGTCTGTTTTTTGTTGCCGTTTGAATGGGGCATCGAGTTGAGTGCATTTTTAGTCGGCGTCGGCTCAATTGGGGTCGGGTCAATCATGACGACGATTTTGTCCCAACTGAGTGAACTGTCTGTACCAAAAGAACCGACGGAGGACAAAGGGAGTTCATTGCCGCTCGTATTGGCACTCGTTGCGTGGATCGCCGCATTCTCATACATGCTCACCCAATCTTATAATGGGGCCGTCATCTTATTCCTCGTCAGCCTTGTCCTGCCATGGTTATTCGTGAGAAAGTTGCCACTCCAAAAAACGGCAACTTGGACATTGACGACGGTAAAGTTTGTGGGCGCCTTCATCGCCGTCACATTATTTACGTTAGTGAGCCGTCTTCTTAGTTTGTTAGAAGGAACGAGAGGCTACATTGAACTATTTTTATTGATGGTCATTTTACTAGGATATGTGGGCTGGGTTCTGTTCCAAGAACGGACGAGAACATACGTCAGCGCGACTAGGACGCGACAAGTCCAATTGCTTGCGTTCGTCGTCGGCTTGTTCGGGGGATGGACATTGATCGGTGCCGTATTCGTCAGTCTCGCCCTATATTCGTTTCAAGTACTCCTCTTCTATGTATTTGTCCCATTTTTTGCAGGGGTGATCGGTTGGGTATTGATTAGTCGCGTTTTCGACTTGGCTCGCCGTCCTTATCTCGTCCTGTTCGTCTCATCTCTGGTGTTTTTCTTAGGTTTCATCGAACCGCTCGTGTTCATTCCCGTCCTGTTCGTGAGCGGTTACGTCCAAACGATGTACTCAAGTGCCGGGCACGTCTACTTATATGAATACTATGGAGACAACAAAGAGTTTGCTTCGTTACTGCTTCAACTATGGAAACGATTTGGCATGGTCGTCGCCTATTCCGCTTTGATGGTCGGAATATTAAGCTATGGTCTCTACGTTGGACAGACAGTCAATGCCGAGCTGTCGTTTCAAATTCCTCGCGGCTGGATGATGGTTGTACTCGGTCTGACTTGGTTGTTTAACGTTGGATTGATTACAATCTATTGGCAACGCGTCAATAAAAATCAAGCGGAACCGAAATAATTTCCTCTAGCTTTTTTATATTGCTTTTGTTTATAATGAGGAGTGATGTTTAACTAGTGACGGAAAAGGAGTGTCCTTTAATGAATAAATCGTTGATCGATTTTGTTTACGAAATTCTTCAAAAGACTGGGGAGCAACCAGTTTCATTTGATGAAATCCGCGAGCAGATCAGACAAAACTATACGTTCACAAGTGAAGAGGAAGAGCTCGAGAAAATCGCGCAACTCTACACGGACATGAACATCGACGGACTATTCGTCAACTTGGGAGCTAACCGTTGGGCGCTTCGTGTTTGGTATCCGTTCGATAAGTCAGACGAAGATCTCGTCATCGAGGCACGCCAACGCGGCGAGCTTGACGAGTTTGAGGAAGATCTCGATGAGACGGACGAAGGCATCGTCGACATCGAAGACGACCTTGACGTCTTTGCTAAAGGTGAAGATTTCGATGCATCTGAATTTGATGCGGATGATGAAACTGAAAAAGTACCAGACCTTGACGAGTTCAAGGACGACGACTTAGACGACGACCTCGACCTCGAAGACGAGGACGACTTATAAGAGACCGCAAAAAGCCGGGAATTTGTCCCGGCTAGGCGTGTCTCTTTTTCTTTTTTGGCACACGGAACCAAGAAAAAAATAATAACTTGACGACTGCATCGTCTCTGACGTAAATTAGTCATGGGCTAGTTTAGCACGTACGATGCAGCAAAAGTGTCCCCCATGTTAGTGGGGGCACTTTTGCTTTTTTTGTTTTTCGTTTCCCGATGTGGGTATTCAAGAGAGGAGAATGATGATGACAAAGTATATTTTCGTAACAGGTGGGGTAGTATCTTCACTCGGTAAAGGGATCACAGCCGCTTCACTCGCACGTCTGCTTAAAAACCGAGGTTTGAACGTAACGATTCAAAAGTTTGACCCATATATCAATATCGACCCAGGGACGATGAGCCCATACCAGCACGGTGAGGTGTTCGTCACGGACGACGGCGCCGAGACCGATCTTGACCTCGGACATTACGAGCGTTTCATCGACATCAACTTGTCGCAAAACGCGAACGTGACATCAGGCCGCATCTACTCGACGGTATTGAAAAAAGAACGTCGCGGTGACTATAACGGGGGGACGGTCCAAGTCATCCCGCATATCACGAACGAGATTAAAGACCGCGTCTTCCGTGCCGGCCGCGAGACGAACGCGGACGTCGTCATCACAGAGATTGGTGGAACAGTCGGGGACATCGAGTCGCTTCCGTTCATTGAGGCCATTCGACAAGTGAAAAACGACATCGGCAAAGAGAACGTCATGTACGTTCACTGTACGCTCGTCCCATACCTTCGCGCAGCTGGCGAGATGAAGACGAAACCGACACAACACAGCGTCAAAGAGCTCCGCAGTTACGGAATCCAGCCGGATATCATCGTGCTCCGTACCGAGTATGATATCCCGGAAGACATGCGTGAAAAGATTGCCCTCTTCTGCGACACGCGCAAAGAAGCGGTCATCGAGGCACAAGACGCGTCGACGTTGTATGAAGTGCCGCTCAACCTTCAAAAACAAGGCATGGACCAGCTCGTCAACGACTACTTCGGCTTCAACACGCCACCGGCTGACATGACGGCTTGGAAAAACCTTGTCCATACGGTCACGCACCTCGAGAAGAAAGTGAAGATCGCACTCGTCGGAAAATACGTCGAACTCCGCGATGCCTACATCTCGGTTGCCGAATCACTCAAGCATGCCGGTTACGCGTTCAACGCCGACATCGACATCGACTGGGTCAACGCAGAAGATGTGACGGCTGAAAACGTCAAGGCGCTTCTTGGCGACGCTGACGGTATTCTCGTCCCGGGCGGCTTCGGCGAGCGTGGGATTGAAGGGAAGATTGAAGCGACGCGTTATGCGCGTGAGAACAATGTCCCGTTCTTCGGGATCTGTCTCGGGATGCAACTCGCGACGGTTGAGTTTGCCCGTAACGTCTTGAAGTTAGACGGCGCCCACTCGGCGGAGATCGATCCGACGACGAACTACCCGATCATCGATCTTCTTCCTGAGCAAAAAGATATCGAGGACCTCGGCGGTACGCTCCGCCTCGGCCTTTATCCTTGTAAGCTTGAGCCGGGCACGAAAGCGCACGCCGCTTACAACCAAGAGCTCGTCTATGAGCGTCATCGCCATCGCTACGAGTTCAACAACGAGTACCGTGAAGCGTTCGAAGCGGAAGGATTCAAGTTCTCGGGGACGAGCCCGGACGGCCGTCTTGTCGAGATCATCGAGATTCCAGAACACAAGTGGTTCGTCGCGTCACAGTTCCACCCGGAATTGATTTCGCGTCCTGAGCGCCCGCAGCGCTTGTTCCACGATTTCATCCAAGCAGCACTCGCAGAGTGAGTGAGAAGTCACGACCGTTTTTGGTCGTGGCTTTTTTTCTCGGTCAAAAGACTGACCGCTTCAACAGCTTAGGATGGATACATGTTCACCTAAATCCGGGTAAACTAAGAGTAGAACGGGGAGAGGGCGATGTCACATGGGGGAACGAAACATGATTTACTGGGGGTATGGGGTCGCATTAGTCGCGTTGAGCATATTGCCGTTCGTCGTCCTGCCGACACTCTTATTGCCGTATCAACTCGGATGGACCGGGGTTGTCCTGTTGGCTCTATCGATCGGTCTGTTGCGGTCAATCCGTGAAGGGTCGAGCGTCTATTTGAAGCAGATGTTGAAAGTGACATTCACGTTGTTTTTATTATTTGTCTTGATCTATTACGTCTCATTCGGTCTTATCTTATACGATACGTATGGGCTCGATCGTTTGCTCGAACGTTATGAGGCTCATGCGGTCTGGGTGTTCGCCGCGTTCAGTTTCCTGCAGCCGATCGCGTTGCCGGTCCCGGAAGCGATCAGCGTCCCGATCGGCAGTGTCGCCCTCGGTCCGTTGCGTGCGGCCTTGATCGGCAGTGTCGCGACGACGCTCGGCATACTCGTCATGTATGGGCTCGCGCGGTTCGGACGGGAGCGGGTCATGCACTTGATCGATGCGGATAAGCTCGCGACGTACGATCGTTATGTCGGCAAGTACGGTCTCGGTGTCTTGCTCGTCTTGTTCATCATCCCGATTTTGCCGGACGAAGTGATTTGTTTGGCGGCCGGGTTCAGCCGCGTGCCGTTCGGACGTTTCGTGATGATCGCAGCCGGAGCGAAGCTCGTCACGTCGTTCGGGTTAGCTTATTCGGTCTCGCTCGGCGAACTGTTCGTGACCGGTGCGAGCCCATTCGCGGTCGTATCGGTGACGGCGAGCTTCATCCTCGTCATCTTGGCGCTCGTCTGGCGCAAACGTAGAAAAGGGAATTCGAACTGATGTCTCGAATGAGTGAAGAGCATATACAGAGAGGAAGAGATTATGTATCGAGATGAGAACCTGATCATTCGACCGATTGAGGAGCGCGACTTGGGACGGCTATGGGAATTGATTTACAAAGAAGCGGCGCCCGAATGGAAACGTTGGGACGCACCGTATTTTGAACATCGCGCGCAAAGTTATGATGCGTATCAGGAGGAGGCAGATCGCCACATCGGACGTGACGACATGTGGGTCGTCGAAGTCGATGGGAAGGTATTCGGTACGGTGTCCTACTATTATGAGGACGCCGGGAAGGAATGGCTCGAAGTCGGGATCATCCTTCATCAGTCAGACCGCTGGAATCAAGGTGTCGGGACGAGGGCGCTCAAACTATGGGTCGACCATTTGTTCGAAACGCTCTCGACGGTCCGGGTCGGATTGACGACGTGGTCCGGGAACGAGCGGATGGTGCGCGTCGCTGAAAAGATCGGCATGCAGCTCGAAGGCCGGATGCGACGTGTCCGCGTCGTCCGTGGCGAGCGCTACGATTCGATTCGAATGGGCATGCTTCGTGAAGAATGGGAAGACGAACAAAAGCGCGACGTCTCAAGTTGAGGCATCGCGCTTTTTAGACGTGAGAAACAATTGGCGGTATTGGAGCGGGGTCATCTGCTTGTACGTCTTGAACGTGGTAATATACGCCGTGCAAGAGGCAAAACAGTATTTTTCGCCGATGGCACAAATTGGCAGATTCGTACCGAGCAGGTCGGCGATCGACGCATCGACCCGTCGCCTGCGAATCCGTTCTGGCACACTTTCCCCGACTTCTTGTTTGAACAGGGCTGACAGATAGTTGTTCGACATACCGATTCGTTGGGCGATCCAAGGGAGTGATAACGCCGGTTCTTGCAGATGGTCCTCGATTAAGTGGATGATCGTCGTCACGTTCGGATTAGTCGATACGGGTGGGGACAAGAAAGCCATCATCTTCGTCAAGGAATCGACGATGACCGGGACGGCATAGATGAAGTCGAGCGTAGTCGTCAGTTCGTCGATCAAGATGAGGAGCGCACTCGTATAAGTGAGCGCGGTCTGGACGTTCGGGTTGTCGACCGGAATCATGCGGATGACGTGATAGACGAGTCCGCGATAGTAGAAGCGGACACTCCTATATTCATCCGTGACCGGAAGTTTCAAAAGGTCGAACGTCAACGTTTCAAGCAATTGCTCGGCCCGGACCGGATGGGCGCTCCGGAGCGCACTCACAATCTGTTGGTCGAGCGCATAAAAGTTATCGAGCAGCTGAAAGTCAGCAAACAAGTTTTTGTCGCGCTGCAAGTGGTTCATAAATTGGCGTTCGATTTTGTTTTCCACCGGTCAAGTCACTTCTTTCGTCGTACCATCGGGAATCGTTCATTTGTCTCGTTGAGCGTTTCGCATCGTCGCCTGCTTCAGCTCGGCGATTTCTTTGGCGAGTGCTTCTTCTCGGGAACGTGTGGATGATTCGAGGTGGTGTTCGAGTTCTTTGCTTTTGTTGCGATACGTTTCAGCCGCTTGTTTTGTGCGCTGGTGATGTTGATTAAGCTGTTTGTTGTGTACATCGAGATCAAACGGCTTTTTTGTCATATATATGCCCCTTTCAAAACAAGGTCAAACAGACAGGCGGAACGAATGATTGGTCTCGAGCCGCGGTCTCAATGAGGAAACGCTTCCTGTCCTTAGCTTACGAATGGGGCGAATGCTTGGAAAGTTAGGTCAACACGAAAGGAGTGGTGAAAAAGATGATAAATGTGACGGAATTGTGTCTGAAGAGACTTATTTGTGTCACAGTCCGGTCTCGTCTCCGAACGCAATAAAAAATCCGCAGACTTATGTCTGCGGACAGCTTGCTTATTTGACTGCTTCGTCTTTGATTGGGAACCAACCGGCACGTGTCGTGATGGCGTTCCAAAGTGGGGCTGGGACAGCGAGTTCGGCTTGCTTGTTCAAGTCGAGTGCCGTTTCGATCTCCTCTTCACGATCCGTTTGCACTTTTTCAAGCCAGTCAGGGTCGATGATGAGTTCACGGCCGAGCGCGGCTAGGTCGATAACGTTTAAAGCGTCTTCGACTTGACCGGGACGCTGAAGTTGTCCGACTCCGATGAGCGGGACGGCACCGTTGATGCGTTTCGCGATCCGGTCGATCGAGCGCTCCATAACGTTCTCGTTGCGCATCGAACCGATATTGAAGTTCCAAAGCGAGGCGTGAAGGTAGTCGAGTCCTTCCTCGAGCAACATGTCAATCAATACGTCCGTGTCGTCGAGCGTGATGCCGGGCTCTTCCACTTCTTCTGGTGAGAAGCGGTAGCCGATCAAGAAATCGTCAGCGTCTTTCGCCGCGGCTTTCACAGAACGGATGACTTCACGCGGGAACGTGAGACGCGCCTGTACGTCGCCTCCGAAGCGGTCGTCTCGGCGGTTTGAGTGCGGTGAGAAGAACTGTTGGATCAAGTACGTGTTCGCTCCGTGAATCTCGACGCCGTCAAATCCGGCTTCAATGGCACGGCGTGTCGCTTCACCGAACGCTTCGATGATTGCCTCGACTTCTTCTGTCTCGAGGGCACGCGGTGTGGCGGCACCTTCACGGACGGGTGCGACCGCGCTTGCACTCACAGGTTGTTCGTGCGGGACGAGCTCTGGAGGAGACATGCGTCCAGCGTGGAAGATTTGCAGGACGGCTTTGGCACCTTCCGCCTTCAAACTTTCAGCGAGTTGACGGAGACCGATGATGAAGTGATCGTCGTTCGCGCCAAACGCGTTTGGGAATCCCTTCCCGTCTTCTGTCACGTAAGCGCACGCCGTGATGGCGAGACCGACATTTTTAGCTCGCTTCCGATAGTAGGCGAGTTCGTGCTCCGAAACCTCACCTGTCGGCTCGGACGAATAATGGGTCATCGGCGCAAGAACGAGCCGGTTATGAAGCTCGACGCCGTTTTTAAATTGAAAAGGTTGTAACATGCGTTTCATGAAAACTCCTCCTTCGTAGTGATACTTTGAAGTCTAGTCTTCTGAATTTCAAATTGCGAGCGTGACGCTTTCGGTCGGGCAGGTTGCGTGTCTAGTGAGCCGGTCGATGGTTGAAGAATGGAGAATAGGGTATAATACAGGAGAAAAGTTGATAACCGGTTGGAGATTACAGAGAGACCACGACATATAGGGCGAAGCCTTGTTTTGTTGTGGTCTTTCTGTTTATACGAACCGGATTCATTATAGGAGGGAATAAGATGGAAATCAGAAACTTCTCAGCAAAAGAACGTGCCAAGCGATACGAACAATTGACGAGTGAGCGTCATGACATCCTCGTCGTCGGTGGGGGTATCACCGGTGCCGGGATCGCCCTCGACGCCGCTTCAAGGGGAATGAAGACGGCTGTGCTTGAAATGCAAGACTTCGCGGCCGGAACATCGAGCCGCTCGACGAAACTTGTCCACGGTGGCTTGCGCTATTTGAAACAGTTCGAAGTCGCGCTCGTCGCCGAGGTCGGGAAAGAACGCGCCATCGTCTATGAGAACGGACCGCACGTCACGACGCCGGAGCGCATGCTGCTTCCGATGCACAAAGGTGGCACGTTCGGACCACTCTCGACAGCGCTCGGGCTGATGGTGTATGACTTCTTGGCCGGCGTCAAACGAGCGGAGCGTCGTTTGATGTTGAAGCCGGAAGAAGTGATTGAGAAGTCACCGCTCGTCAAAAAAGACGGGCTCGTCGGTGGCGGTTATTACGTCGAGTATCGGACGGACGATGCGCGCATGACGATTGAAGTCGCGAAAGAAGCTTCGAACCATGGGGCACTCCTCTTAAACTACTCGAAAGTGACCGGTCTCATCTACGAGCAAGGCAAAGTCGTCGGCGTGAACGTCGAAGACCAAATCGACGGGAAGACGTATGAAATTTATGCGAAAAAAGTCATCAACGCGACCGGCCCATGGGTCGACGTGCTTCGCGAGCAGGACGGCTCGAATAAAGGCAAGATGCTTCGTCTGACGAAAGGGATTCACCTCGTCATCGATCAATCGAAGTTCCCGCTCAAACAAGCGACTTACTTCGATACACCAGATGGCCGAATGGTGTTCGCCATCCCGCGTGACGGAAAAGCGTACGTCGGGACGACCGACACGTTCTTCGATAAGGATAAGGCACACCCGCGCATGACGACAGAAGACCGCGACTACATTTTAGGCGCGATCCACTATATGTTCCCGGATGTGTCGTTGACGGAAGAGGACGTCGAGTCGAGCTGGGCCGGCATCCGTCCGCTCATCTACGAGGAAGGCAAAGACCCGTCCGAGATTTCACGGAAAGATGAGATTTGGCAATCGGACAGCGGCCTGATCACAATCGCCGGCGGTAAGTTGACAGGCTACCGGAAGATGTCTGAGACGGTCGTCGATCTCGTCGCGAAGCTACTCAAACAAGAAGAGGGCATCGTCTTCCTCGCTTCACGGACGAAGCATATGCCGATGTCAGGTGGACATGTGGGCGGTTCGAACGGCTTTGACGACTTCTTGACGAAGAAGAAAGACGAGCTGAAAAACCTTGGTTTCGATGACGTGAAAGCGGAGCAGTTAGTCCGTCTCTACGGGTCGAACATCGATCGCGTCGTCGAGCGGATGGATACGAACGCTTATGACCTGCCCGAGATCGTCTACGCGCAGTTGATGTACGGCATCGAAGAAGAGTCGGTCGTCCGTGCCATCGACTTCCTCGTCCGTCGGACAGGGGCGATGTTCTTCGACATCGACTTCGTCAGAGATTATAAAGACGGCGTCTTGCGCTGTATGGCCGATGTCTTCAAATGGTCGGATGCACGTCTCACCGAGGAGCGGGAAGAAGTCGAGAAAGAAATCGAGCTCGCCGTCGTCCCGGTCACGATCGACTAAACGTAAACCAAAAGGAACTTCGCTCAAGCAAGCGAAGTTCCTTTTCATATGCCTAATTCTTCATAGTACGCGGTGATCCGGTCATCGATTGCGAAGACCATCTCCTCGTCGCCCGAAAAATAGAAGACAATATACGTTCCGTCCTCGCGATCCACTTCCGCTTCGACGATGAGTGTTGTCGGCTGTCCGTCATACGTGACTTCAAGTTCACCGAGCGGATGGACGGTCGCCTCGTCTAAATCCGGATTGGAGACAAATAGATATATGCGCTTTACGTCTTTTGCTGAAATCGGTTCGTCGAACACCTCGGAGATGAGTTTGAACGTCTCGGGCACGTCTTCTAATTCCGCATCAATTGATGTGGCGAACGGAATGTCGTCTTCATAAACATCTTCATACGCGTCGGCGGACGGCTCTTCTCCGAACGTCCCAGCCGTGATGGCGACACCACCGGCAAGCGTCACTAAAAAAAGTAAAAATCCGAATAAATGCTTCATGTCGTGTCTCCCATCATGTCTTGTACGTCGAGTATAACAAGAAGCGTTGCGTTTAGGAATCGCTCAGATATGGTATTGGAAGATAGCGATCAAGAGAAGTGAGGGATGCCCATGCAACGGAACCGAGTACTCATCGTCACATTCTTTCTCGTGGTCTTTGCCGGATGGTTAGTCATCGATTTGGACCGTCTGTTCGCGGATACATATTATGTGAAAATACCGAAGGCAGAGACGGCGGAGCGAGCTGGGACGGACTATGTGTATACGACGATCGGCTATGATGAGGAGCGAAAAAAGCGTTCGCTCACATTCACGTCTGACTCGCGGCTCGCAGAAGGTGAATTTTTGCAATTGTACGTGAAAGATGAAGGGACAGTGACGTCGTATGAAATCGTCGACGAACGAGACGTTCCCTTTGAATTGAAAATGGAGCAAGCGGGGGAGGCGGGGACGTGAGCCTCGTTTCCTTCTTTTAGAAAATGACGCGTCGCCAAACGAAAACGATTTTGGTATGGTTATATTATCGCACAAAGCTATAGAAGCTACGGAAAGAAGGTAACTGGATGTCACGCATGTTAATCGCAGACGACCAAGATGGAATTCGCTTGATGCTCGCCCAAGTGTTTAAAAACCTCGGTATCGAGGTCGACACGGCCGAGGACGGCTTGAGCGCTTGGGAACAGCTAGAACAAAGTACTTACGATTTGGTGCTGCTCGATATGAACATGCCGCGCATGTTCGGGCATGAAGTGTTACGGAACATGCGGAACAACGACATCGACACACCGGTCATGATCATGACCGCATTTGGGGAAAAATCGACAATCGAAGAAGTGCGCCGTCTCGGGATCACGGCTCAGTTCGAGAAGCCGTTCGATATTTATGGCATGATCGAGAAAGTGAAAGAAGTGCTCGACATTCAGTGAATCGTCACGAAGATGACATATGTAAACGCTTGCGCGGAGCCATTTCTATATGCGAATAGCATAGGCACAAGTTTTGACGTGTGTTATAATGGGAACGAATTGCACAGGGGCACTTTTCCCACAGTGCACAATAGCGAACAGACAGGAGGACGTCATTATGCCATTAGTATCAATGACAGAAATGCTTAACAAAGCATTCGAAGGCAAGTATGCAGTCGGCCAATTCAACATCAACAACCTCGAGTGGACGCAAGCGATTCTTCGCGCTGCGGAAGACGAGAAATCACCAGTTATCCTCGGTGTATCAGAAGGTGCAGCGAAATACATGGGTGGCTTCACAACAGTTGTTAAAATGACTGAAGGTCTCATGCACGACTACAACATCACTGTTCCAGTTGCAATCCACCTCGACCACGGTTCTTCATTCGACAAGTGTAAAGCAGCGATCGACGCTGGTTTCACGTCTGTTATGATCGACGGTTCACACCACCCGATCGAAGAAAACATCGAAATGACGAAACAAGTCGTTGAATATGCACACGCTAAAGGTGCTTCAGTTGAAGCGGAAGTCGGCACAGTCGGCGGCGAAGAAGACGGCGTCATCGGCGGCGTACAATACGCTGACCTTAACGAGTGTGTCCGTGTTGTTAAAGAAGCGAAAGTTGACGCTCTTGCAGCGGCACTCGGTTCTGTACACGGAGAATACGCAGGCGAGCCAAACCTCGGCTTCAAAGAGATGGAAGAAATCGCGGAAGCGACTAAAACGCCACTCGTTCTTCACGGCGGTTCAGGAATCCCTGAGCACCAAATCAAAAAAGCAATCGAGCTCGGTCACAGCAAAATCAACGTCAACACAGAGTGCCAACAAGAATGGACTCGTGCGGTACGTGAGAAGCTCAACACTGACTCTAAAGTATATGACCCACGTAAAGTCATCGGACCTGGAATCGAAGCAATCTACAACGTCGTTTCTGGTAAAATGCGTGAGTTTGGTTCAAGCAACCAAGCGTAATCTTGTCACATCAGTCGGTTCTCCTCGTGAGAACCGACTTTTTTGTAGAATAAAATGTAGGGGAAGTCATAGTGTGGACGTTTGGCGGGAGTACCTTCCTCGCCGCTTTGATGCTCGGCATCGCCGCGCTGACGTAAAGGGTATAGCAATTCTGTGTCGATTTCCTCATAATAAGAGAGTAAGCGATTACAAACCGATTCGAGGAGGACATGTACATGCGTTTTTTCATTGACACAGCAAACGTGGAAGACATCAAGAAAGCCCACCAAATGGGCGTCATCGGGGGTGTGACGACGAATCCATCGCTCGTCGCGAAAGAAGGCGTCGATTTCCATACGCGGCTCCGTGAGATTTGTGAGGTCGTCGGGGACCTTTCAGTCAGCGCGGAAGTTATTGCACTCGACGCAGAGGGTATGGTCAAAGAAGGAAAGGAACTCGCGGCGATCGCGCCGAATATTACAGTTAAGGTGCCAATGACAGCAGCCGGTATGATCGCTGTCAATGAGTTTTCGAAGCTCGGTATCAAGACGAACGTGACGCTCATTTTTAACGCCAACCAAGCGCTCTTAGCAGCTCGGGCGGGTGCGTCATACGTCTCGCCGTTCATCGGTCGCCTTGATGATATCGGTCACGACGGTCTCGACCTCGTCGAGACGATTGCGAATATCTTTGCCATCCATGGCATCGATACGGAAATCATCGCCGCGTCCGTTCGCCATCCGGTCCACGTGACGAAAGCAGCCCTGCTTGGTGCTAATATCGCCACGGTACCGTACAAAGTCATCGAACAGATGATGAATCATCCGCTCACTGACAAAGGGATTGAGCAGTTCTTAGCGGATTGGAATAACGCTCAATCCAAATAAGTTCGTCGCAGAAAGGTTTGATCATCGTGGAAATTCTCCATATCGTTGGACAGCAGAAGCTTGAAGGAACAGTTGACATTAGTGGCGCCAAACAGAGTGCCTTGCCTTGTCTCGTCGCAGCACTTCTTACCGAAGAACCGGTGACAATCGAGAACGTCCCCATCATCGAAGATGTCGAAGTGATGCTCAGCCTATTACAAGAACTCGGGGTGACAATCGAGCGGGACGGGGAGCGGATGACGCTTCATGCAAAAGATGCCGTCGCCATGCCGCTGCTCGGCTCAGAAACTCGGAAAGTCCGGGCCGCTGTCTACTTACTTGGTGTGTTCGCAGCTCGTTTTGGGAAAGGGGCCGTGGGATTACCAGGGGGATATGCGATTGGTCCACGACCGATCGATTTACATTTAAAAGCGTTAGAACGTCTCGGTATCAAAGTCGAGAACGAGTCGGGTCTCTATCACGTCAACGCCGACAAGTTGGCCGGCAACCGGATCTACCTCGACCTTCGTTCATTCGGGGCGACGGTGAGCGCGATGCTCGCCGCGGTCCTTGCCGAAGGGACGACCGTCATTGAAAATGCCGCGATTGATCCGGAAGTCGTCGATGTCGCGACGATGCTGACATCGATGGGCGCATACGTCATCGGCGCCGGGACCGATGAGATTCGAATTAAAGGAGTCGAACGCTTGCACGGCTGTACACATACGCTCATCCCAGACCGCCTTGAAGCCGGAACGTTTATGATTTACGGTGCGGTTGCAGGGGAAGTGACGGTTCGAAACGTTATTCCGACCCATTTAGAAGGGGTCATCCAAAAATTGATGGATTACGGTGCTGAAGTCGAGGTCGGGGAAGAGGCGATCACGGTTCGGGCGAAAGCTTTTGAGCCGATTGATATTCGCGTCTTCCACTACTCGGGTTATCCGACCGATTTACAACCAATCATGTCAGCCGCTTTGCTGAAAGCGAACGGGACGAGCATCGTGACGGATAAGCTATACGTCCAACGTTTCCGTCATATCGCCGAAATGCGGCGGATGAACGCGCAAATCACACTTGAAGATTCGTCGGCCGTCATTCGTGGCGGGACGACGCTTGCGAACGCTGAGATGGAGTCTGCCGACGCGCGGAGCGCCGCAGCACTCGTCTTGGCCGGTCTGCAGGCAACGGGAGAGTCGACGGTTCTCTATGCGGAACGTCTTAACGACTCGTACGTCGACTTCGTCGGCAAACTAAAACAACTCGGCGCCCTCGTCTGGGTCGATGAGGTGTCCGAGTAACAAAGGGGAGAATTCGGGTGGAACGTAGTTTATCAATGGAATTGGTCCGGGTCACAGAAGCGGCAGCGCTATCTTCGGCCCGCTGGATGGGAAAAGGCTTGAAAGAAGAAGCGGATGATGCAGCCACAACGGCGATGCGTGAAGTGTTCGATACGATTCCGATGAAAGGGATCGTCGTCATCGGGGAAGGTGAGATGGACGAGGCACCGATGCTCTACATCGGCGAGAAAGTCGGGAACGGTTACGGCTCACGTCTCGACGTCGCCGTCGATCCGCTCGAAGGGACGAGCATCGTCGCGACGGGAACGTGGGGCGCGCTCGCAGTGCTCGCGGTCGCGGACGCAGGTGATCTCCTTCACGCGCCAGACATGTATATGGATAAGATTGCGGTCGGTCCAGAAGCTGCGGGACTGATCAGCCTCGACAACTCGATCGAAGAAAACATCGCAATCGTCGCCAAGGCTAAAGGCAAGAACGTCGAAGACGTCGTCGTCACGATTTTGCACCGTGACCGTCATGAAGAGATGATTCAACGGGTCCGGGCAACGGGAGCTCGTATCAAGTTGATTCCGGACGGCGATGTCGCGGCAGCCATCAACACGGCGTTCCCGAAAACCGGTGTCGATCTCTTGCTCGGCTCGGGCGGGGCGCCGGAAGGCGTCATCGCAGCCGTCGCCATGAAGTGCCTCGGTGGTGACTTCCAGGGACGGTTGTTGCCGGAAGACGCGGCCCAGGAAAAACGATGCCAAGATATGGGCATCGCCGACACGGGACGCATCCTGCTTCTTGACGATCTCGTCAAAGGCGAGGATTGTATCTTCGCGGCGACGGGTGTGACGGACGGTGAACTGCTCCGAGGTGTCCAATTCACGGGTCAGGGTGGTCAGACACACTCGGTCGTCATGCGCGCCAAATCGGGTACGGTCCGTTTCGTCGAAGGGATTCATTCATTGAAGAAAAAACCGAAAATGGTCATGAAACCTTAATTCTCTCGAGCTGCAGATTCTCTCTGCAGCTTTTTTTGATGCGTTCTTTCATATTTAAAACATGAACAGAACGGGAATGAGAAAGGCAGGAGGTGGGTTTAATGATCGAAGTGGAGTCACTCGTCAAGACGTTCGGGGATGTACCGGCCGTTGACGGGATATCGTTTTCAGTGAAACAAGGAGAAATCTTTGCATTCCTTGGTCCGAACGGGGCCGGGAAATCGACGGCTATACAAATGTTGACGACGCTCATTCGACCGACGAGCGGGTCGGCTCGTGTGAACGGGTTTGATGTCGTCAAGCGGGAGAAGGACGTCCGGTTATCCATCGGCGTCGCCCTCCAGGAGACAGGCATCGATAAAGTGTTGACCGGCCGGGAATTGCTCGTCCTTCAAGGACGGCTGTTCAAGATGACGAAACGCGAAGCAGAAGCACGGGCCGAGGAACTGCTGTCGGTCGTCTCGCTCGCGGAAGCGGCTGACCGAAAGAGTGGCACGTATTCCGGCGGGATGCGGCGTCGGCTTGATTTGGCGCTCACGCTCGTCCATCGTCCGATCGTACTGTTTTTAGATGAACCGACGACCGGGCTCGACCCTGCGAGTCGAATCGAAATTTGGAAAGAAGTACGGCGTCTCAATCAAGAGTTCGGGACGACCATATTTTTGACGACCCAATATTTAGAAGAGGCGGACGAGCTGGCCGATCGCATTGCCATCATCCATCACGGTAAGATTGTCGTCGAAGGGACGGCAGAGGAATTGAAGCAGACCGTCGGAGGCGAGTCGATTTCTCTAGTGTTTCATACCGATTCAGAAGCACGAGCCGCCGCTGAGCTGTTCGGACAAACCGCGGCCGGACCGAGCCTCGTCTTCGAACTTCACGACTACACGTTGACCGACGTCGTCCGGAAACTCGATGAGCAGGCGTTACAGCCGGAGCGACTCACCGTGAAACAGCCATCGCTTGACGACGTATTCTTGAAAGTGACGGGCGAATCGTACGAAGGAGGTGTGCCGAGTGTGGACTGAAACGTGGTTGTTTACAAAGCGGAGTCTTTTGACGACGCTCCGCAATCCATTTTCATTTATCCCGAACTTGATGATTTCTGTCTTTTTCTTGCTCGTCTATACGAGCGGGCTGTCGAGTGTGGCCGCATTGCCGCAGTTCGGTGGCGGCGACTATTTGAATTTCATCTTGCCAGTATCGATCGTGTCAGGTGCTGTCGGTGGGGCCGGGGGTGCCGGCCAAGCGTTAGTGCGTGACATCGAGAGCGGCTATTTCGCCCGATTGCTACTCACACCTTCGACGCGGACCGCCATCGTGCTTGGACCGATGATTGCCGGGATGCTTCAGCTGTTCGTTCAAACGCTGCTTATCTTTTCCGTCGCGTTCTTACTCGGGTTGACGATTCCGGTCGGTGTGGTCGGATTCTTGTTCACGGTCCTGCTCGCGCTCGGATTTGGACTTGGCTTTGCCGGGTATTCGGTCGGGGTCGCCTTGAAGACACGGAACGCCCAAGCCGCACAGGCCGGGACACTTCTCTTCTTCCCGCTCATCTTCTTGTCGACGACGTTCGTCCCAAAAGAGTTGATCGAGGCGGAATGGCTCAAAGTGGCGGCGACGTTCAATCCGACGACGTACATTTTCGAAGGCATGCGGGCCGTGTTGACCCAACCGACGATCGAATGGGGCGCTTTATCGGCCGGCCTTGCCGTGGCCGGAGGGATGAGTATCATCATGGTCGTCTTCGCGGCGACGAACGCGCGGGGGGCTTTGAAACAAAAATGATGAACGACGAGTGAGCTTTCGAAGTGATGGTTCAAAAACAGAAAAGGGGGGAGACGATGGACCAACTCAAAACGATGGGGCAAATCATCTTGACAGGAATCGGGGCTTACTTCTCGATCATTTTTATATTGCGTGTATCGGGAAAACGGACGCTCTCGAAAATGAACGCATTTGATTTCATCGTGACGGTTGCCCTCGGTTCAATCTTAGCGACGACGCTCACGAGCCGACAGACGCCGCTACTGAATGGGCTCGTCGCTTTTGCCACGCTCGTCGCGTTGCAATACGTCATGGCGAAGCTGGCCAAACGGTCAAAACGAGTGAACGAGCTGATCAAATCGACACCGACGATGCTATACTATCGGGGGAGTTACTTAGAAGCGGAGATGCGTAAAGAACGCGTGCTCGAGATCGAAGTGCTCCAAGCCATCCGCTCGAGTGGGACCGCTCATGACAAAGTCGAGGCGGTCGTCCTTGAGACAGACGGGACGTTCTCGGTGCTGACGAGTACGGAAGCCGTTTTGCAAAACGTGCGTAAATGAAAAAC
>NZ_LYTG01000038.1:0-37196 GCF_001816105.1 Exiguobacterium sp. SH31 | reverse complement strand
AGAGGTACGTTCCAGCACCGACGTAACGTGGTGCCCAGTAACCTGATGTGAAGCTCGCGTATTTAACGCCGCCTGTTTCTGAGTTGATCATTTGTGTTTTGCTGATTGCCATACCGACGTGTTGGATCGTGCCGCCGTTATGTGAGAAGAACACGAGGTCACCTGCTTGAATTGCTGACTTCGACAATTTTTTCGAACTTGAGTACTGTGAGCGTGAATCACGTGGGATCGACTTGTTGATCGCTTTCTTATAAACATGTCCTGTGTAACCAGAGCAGTCAAATCCAGCTGTTGTCGTTCCGCCGTAACGGTACGGTGTGCCAAGGTATTTCTTCGACTCGGCGACAAGTTTCGTACGAGCGCTTGAAGAAGAAGTCGTTGTCACTTTAGTAGCCGTTGCTGTGTTTGCTTTCAAGTACGTGTAAGTCGATGATGCTGAGATATAACGGTGAGTACCTTTGTAGTTGATCTTGTAGAACGAGCCAACTTTACCGAGGTATGTATAGCGTTGACCTTTATTCATCTTCGTAACGACTGACGAGCTGAGTGATGCTGATGTCCGAATGTTCAAGCCGTTGACTTTCGAGTAAGCAAATGTTCCAGTAGCTGCTTCTGCTTGTTCACCTGTTGTGAATGCAAGACCCGAGAAAGCGATAGTGGCGGCGACGATGATAGATGCGAAACGCTTTAACATAGTATAATTCCCTCCGTTTTTTAAAATAAAACCCTGTGAGTGTATATGATCGATGTGTGCTTACGATAGTTGAGCACAAGGTGAGTTTGTTACCCGGTTTCCTGTGCAAATAAACTATATCATGCGTAAGACCGATGGCATTTTTCAATCACAAGTCAAAAATAGTTTTCTTGTAACATGTTTGAAACAATATGCAGGCATAGAGACCTTTTTGTTACATAAAGAAAGAAGAAGTTGTTATTATTTGAACATCAGGGGAATAGACTGTCATATAGCCGTTTATATAAAGTGACGGCATGGTTGAATTGTGATTAGATGAATAAGAACTTTACAATTACTTTTCAAATATAGAATCACAAGAAAGACAGGTGACTTGAATGACGCAAAGTACAGAACCAGCTAAAAACTATACGCTTCGTGAACTCGAGACGAAGACGTTGAAAGAATTGTATGAAATCGCAAAAGAAGTGAACGTGCCTCAATATCGGGAAGCGCGAAAACGTGAACTTATGTTCCGAATCTTAAAATCGCAAGCCGAATCGAAGGACCTTTACTTCCTCGAAGGTATCCTTGAGATCATCCCTCCGAACCCGCAGTCACAAAATGATGGTGGCTTCGGTTTCCTCCGACCGATCAACTACTCCCAATCGTCTGAAGACATCTATATCGCAGCCTCACAGATTCGCCGCTTTAGTTTGCGGAACGGGGATCTCGTCACCGGGAAAGTCCGGAAACCGAAAGAAAATGAACGTTTTCAAGGGCTTTTGAGCGTCGAGGCGGTCAACGGGGAAACGACAGATTCGACCCGGAACCGAGATTACTTCCCTGCGCTCACGCCGATCTATCCGGAAAAGCAAATGGTGCTCGAGACGGAGCCGAACCATCTCTCGGTCCGTGTCATGGATATGATCGCACCGGTCGGCTTCGGGCAACGTGGTTTGATCGTCGCCCCACCGAAAGCCGGGAAGACATCTCTATTGAAAGAAGTCGCCAATTCCATCACGACGAACCATCCGAACGTTGAACTGATCATCCTATTGATCGACGAACGTCCGGAAGAAGTGACGGACATCCAACGTTCGGTGCCGGGTGCAGACGTCGCCTATTCGACGTTTGACGAGACACCAGAGAATCACACTCGCATCTCGGAGCTCGTGCTAGAGCGGGCGATGCGCCTCGTCGAACATAAGAAAGACGTCGTCATCTTGCTCGACTCGATCACTCGGTTGACGCGTGCCTATAACCTGTCCGTCCCGCCGAGCGGTCGTACGCTCTCGGGCGGGATCGACCCGGCAGCGTTCCACAAACCGAAGAAATTCTTCGGGGCGGCCCGGAACATCGAGGACGGCGGCAGTTTGACGATTCTCGGGACAGCGCTCATCGATACCGGTTCGCGGATGGATGACGTCATCTATGAAGAGTTCAAAGGCACCGGCAACATGGAGCTCCATCTCGACCGGAAGCTCGCTGAACGCCGTATCTTCCCGGCCATCGATATCCGTCGTTCGGGTACGCGGAAAGAAGAACTCCTCCTCGGCAAGGACGAGCTCGACTCGCTTTGGACGATTCGTCGCACGATGAACGAGTCGCCGGACTTCGTTGATCAGTTCTTGCGTCGTGTGCGTGAGACGCAAACAAATCTCGACTTTTTTGCAGCGCTCGAGGCCGATAAGAAAAAGAGTCGCCGCCCGGTGAAAAAAACGAAAACGGACTTGTAAATCCGTGAACCGGGTGCTATTATATTCTAGTGAACTTTCTCTAGGTTGAAAGAATACTTAGGGCAGAAGGAGTTGAAAAGCAATGAAACAAGGAATCCACCCAGAATACCGTAAAGTCGTATTCATGGACTCAACGACTGAGTTTAAATTCATCAGTGGTTCGACTCGTTACTCTAACGAAACAATCACGATGGAAGATGGTAACGAATACCCACTCATCCGTGTCGATGTATCTTCTGATTCGCACCCGTTCTACACAGGTCGCCAGAAATTCGCATCTGCGGACGGTCGTATCGAGCGCTTCAACAAGAAGTACCAACGTTAATCGTCAAGTTGTATGCACACCGCCTAGGGATTGCCCTTGGCGGTTTTTTGTTGTCCAAGCGAGGGTAAAGAGACGGAAGACTGACGTGAGGGGGCTTCCATGGAGTATATATTGATTAGCATCAGCTTGTTGGTTGGCGTCGGGATCGTCTCGCAATGGTTGGCGTGGCGCTACCAAATTCCGGCGATTATCATCATGACAGTCGCCGGCGTATTGGCCGGCCCGATCTTTGGTTTGTTTGAACCGCGAGAGTTACTCGGTGATTTGTACAGCCCGATCATCTCGTTTGCGGTCGCGATCATATTATTTGAAGGTAGTTTAGGACTTCATTTCAGCGAAATCAACCAATTCCGGCGTTCGATCGTCCGCATCGTGACAGCGGGTATGACGTTGTCGTTCGTTGGGTCTTCGCTGTTGATTCAATACGTCGGCGGTCTCCATTGGGTCGTCGCTTGGACGATGGGAGCGCTATTCGTCGTCACTGGCCCGACGGTCGTCATCCCGTTGCTCAGGCAAGCCCATCTGAAAGATCGGGTCGGTGCCATCTTAAAGTGGGAAGGGATCATTGTCGACCCGGTCGGTGCGTTGCTCGGCCTGTTCGTGATTCGAATCGGCTACATCGTCTACGAAGGCATGGACTTGTGGGTGCAATTGCTCTTTGCGGGAGCATGTCTCGTCGGTATCGGTCTCGGTTACGTGTTCGGTCACGTCTTGATGGGCTGGTTCGTAGGTGAGAAGATTCCGCGGTACTTACGCGCCTCGGTGACGCTTACGGCCGTCTTGATCTTATTCTCTTTGAGCGAGTTTATGATGCATGAAGTCGGTCTCCTTGCCGTGACGGCGATGGGGATGACGATGGCGAACACGAAACTTCGCGATGAACAGATCATCGAGGAACTGCAGTCGTTCAAGGAAGACATCTCGATCTTGCTGATCTCATCCGTATTCATCTTGCTGACGGCATCGCTGTCGCGTGAAGAACTATTGAATATCTTCCAGTGGCCATTGCTGTTGACGATTGCCGGCATCTTGTTTCTCGTTCGACCACTGGCAATCTATGTATCGACGCTTGGTGTGGGGCTTCCGCTCAAGGAGCGTGGGTTCATCGGCTGGATCGCACCACGCGGCATCGTCGCGATGACGGTCGCAGGTTTTTTTGCAGAGGAAGTGGCCGGTCTCGGGATTGAGGATGCGTCACAGATGCTACCGCTCACGATCGGACTCGTCTTTACCTCGGTGACGTTGCACGGGCTGACGATTCGACCGCTCGCGCGCAAATTGAACTTGATCGATTATAAAAAAGAAGAAGCAGCGGAAGAGTGAAGAGAAATCGGGACGGGATGATACCGTTCCGATTTTTGTTAGAAGTCAACCCTTTTCCTATGACTGAAAGATGGTTATAATCGGAAAGCGATTAACGATGGAGAGGGCGAAGTAGAATGATGCATGTGACGAACCGTTACGGTTGGATAGAAGTGATTTGTGGCAGTATGTTTTCTGGGAAGTCGGAGGAATTGATCCGCCGTGTCCGTCGGGCGCACTACGGGAAGATCCCGGTCCAAGTGTTCAAGCCGGCCATCGATGACCGCTACCACGAAGAGAACGTCGTCTCCCATAGCGGCAACTCGGTCGTGGCCGTCCCGACTCGAACGAGTCAAGATGTGTACGATGCGGTGCGCGAAGAGACGCAAGTCATCGCCATCGACGAGGTGCAGTTCTTTGATGAGGGGATCGTCGACGTCATCGAGCAGTTGGCGTCAGAAGACAAACGTGTCATCTGCGCCGGACTCGATATGGACTTCCGTGGCGAACCGTTCACGATGATGCCGGAGCTCTTGTCGCGTGCCGAGTTCGTCACGAAGCTGCAGGCGATCTGCCTGTCGTGCGGCGCCCCGGCGTCTCGGACGCAGCGCTTGATCAACGGAGAACCGGCTCGCTTTGAGGACCCGGTCATCTTAGTCGGTGCCGCCGAGTCGTACGAACCGCGTTGCCGCCATTGTCATGACGTCCCGAACAAACCACGCCCGATCCGTCATACAGTAGCGGATTGAGGATTTTGTCGGTTCGCTCTAAGTATTCAATTTGTCGACGAACCGAGCTAGCTCGGTTCGTTTTTTGGTATAATGAAGAGAACGATTTGGTGAACAGAAAGGACGGATCATGATGTTTGACCGTTTAAGCGTTTTAGAAGAACGATATATGCAACTGAATGAGATGCTCGCTGACCCGGAAGTGCTCAGCGACTCGAATAAACTGCGTCAATATTCAAAAGAACAGTCTCAACTCGAGGAGACGGTACAAGCGTATCGGCGCTATAAAGAGGCGAGTACGGCCTACAAAGAAGCGAAAGCGATGTTAGAAGACCGAACGCTCGAGTCAGATATGCGCGAACTCGCGAAAGAAGAGATGGCGCTGCTCGAACCTGTTGTGAAAGCGCTCGAAGCGAAGCTGCGCGTCCTGCTCATCCCGAAAGACCCGAACGACGACAAGAACGTCATCGTCGAGATTCGCGGGGCAGCCGGTGGTGACGAGGCGGCACTGTTTGCGGTCGACTTGTATAAGATGTACACCCGATTCGCCGAGCGTCAAAACTGGAAAGCCGAGCTGATCGACGCCAACTACACGGAACTCGGCGGCTTTAAAGAAGTGACGTTTTTGATCAACGGTGCCGGTGCCTACTCGAAACTGAAATTCGAGAATGGGGCACACCGTGTGCAACGCGTCCCGTCGACGGAGTCGGGTGGACGAATCCACACGTCGACAGCCACCGTCGCGGTCTTGCCGGAAGCCGAAGACGTCGAAGTGCACATCGACATGAAAGATGTCCGCGTCGACACGTTCACGTCGTCAGGGCCGGGTGGTCAATCGGTCAACACGACCCAGTCGGCCGTGCGGTTGACACACATCCCGTCAGGACTCGTCGTGTCATGCCAAGACGAGAAATCACAGCATAAAAACAAAGATCGGGCGATGAAAGTATTGCGGGCCCGCCTGTATGACAAGATGCAGCGCGAACATCTCGAAGAACTGTCGGCGCAGCGGAAGTCGGCCGTCGGGACGGGCGACCGTTCGGAGCGGATCCGGACGTATAACTTCCCGCAAAGCCGCGTGACCGACCACCGTATCGGCCTCACGCTTCAAAAACTCGACCGGGTGCTCGCCGGGGAGCTTGAAGACATCATTGATGCGCTCGTCATGGAAGATCAGGCCGGCTTGATGGAGGGTATGGAGTGATGCGGATTGCCGCAAAGTTGAAACAAGCGGAACGCATGCTCGTTGACGCGGGTCGTGACCCATCGACCGCCGAATGGTGGCTCATGCACGTTCTACAGGTCGATCGAACTGGTCTGATCATTCGGTTATCCGAAGAACTCTCGGACGACGAAACAACTGCGTTCGAGTCCGGGCTCGAGCGACTGCTTGCCGGTGAGCCGGTCCAACATTTGATTGGCCAGGCCCCGTTCTACGGTCGGTCATTCGCTGTGAACCGGGACGTACTTATCCCGCGACCGGAGACCGAAGAATTGATTGAATGGGTCGTTGAGCACGTCGGACCGATTGAAGACGACGCGATCGTTGACGTCGGCACGGGCAGTGGCGCCATCGCCATCACGCTCAGTCTCGAGCTCGGTGTCCGCGTCCAAACGGTCGATATTTCCCGGGAAGCGATCGCGGTGGCAAAACGTAACGCGGAAGTGCTTCGTGCCGATGTGGCGTTTCATGAAGGGGATTGCCTCGGTCCGGTCGCGGACGACTCGATTCGGGTGCTCGTCTCAAATCCGCCTTATATTGAAGCTGATGAACTGCTCGATGAGACGGTCGCGGGGTACGAACCGCACCTCGCATTATTCGGGGGGGCGGACGGACTCGAGTTCTACCGGAAAATCATCGCGGACTCGATGCGCGTGCTACGTGCCGATTGGCAATTGATTGCGTTTGAAATCGGGTATAATCAAGGACAAGTTGTGAAATCGTACTTGTCCGAACGTTATCCTGAAGCAGAAACGGGTATTTTAAAAGATATAAACGGTAAAGACCGAATTGTCTACGCCGTGAGGGAAGGGATTGCGCATGGAAACGAAATGGATCAAGCCAACAGAAGTTGAGGAAGGGGTTCGTCTCTTGAAGATGGGCGAGGTGATCGCGATTCCGACAGAGACGGTGTACGGCCTCGCCGGGGATGCGACGAACGATATCGCCATCCGTAAGATTTTTGAGGCGAAAGGAAGACCATCGGACAACCCGCTCATCGTCCACGTGGCTACGGTCGAACAGGCCAAACATTTCGCGCAAGCCATCCCGCCGGTAGCCAAACGCTTGATGGAAGCGTTTTGGCCCGGTGCCTTGACGATCATCTTACCGTCGAACGGTCGAGCGTCGTCACTTGTGACGGCCGGGCTCGACTCGATCGGCCTCCGCATGCCGGACCATCCGGCCGCACTCGAACTCATCCGTACGTCCGGTCTCGGTCTCGCGGCGCCGAGTGCGAACCGTTCAGGACGACCGTCACCGACATCGGCACAGCACGTGGCCGATGATTTGACCGGTCGGATCGCGGGTATTATGGATGGGGGACCGACAGGCATCGGCGTCGAGTCGACTGTGATCGACTGTACGACGGAACCGGTGACGATTTTGCGTCCCGGTGGCGTGACGAAAGAAGCGATCGAGGCCGTCATCGGGCCAGTCGCGCTCGATGCGAATTTGAGCGATGAAGCGGCCGCGCCCAGATCACCAGGAATGAAGTACACCCACTATGCCCCGAGCGCACCTTTATACCTAGTCGAGGGTGAACGCGATGATCTCGTCCGTACCATCACGATGAGGCAGGCGGCGGGCAAACGGATCGGCGCGCTCGTGTTTGATGAAGCAACGACCCCGGCTGACGTCACGCTTTCTCTCGGTGATACGATGGAGATGGCGGCTCAGCGACTTTACGAGGCGTTGCGCAAATTCGATGAGACAGATGTAGAAGAGATTTACGTGAATCGGATTGAACCGACGGGAGTCGCCCTTGCCGTATATAATCGCTTGTATAAAGCGGCAGGCGGGAAAATCATCCGTCTAGAGGAAGAGGCTTAAGGACATGAGGAGGATCACGCGATGTCAATGAAACGCGTATTATTCATATGTAGTGGGAACACATGCCGAAGCCCGATGGCGATGGCCCTGCTCCGTTCGAAAGTGACAGGGGACGAATTTGATATTCGTTCGGCCGGCCTTCGGACAATGCAAGGGTTTGATGCCTCAGAAAACGCTCTTCAAGTATTACGTGAACGAGGGATTGAACTCGAACACGTGACGCAGACGTTCGATGACGTACTCGGACGTTGGGCAGACGTCATTTTGACGATGACGCGGGCACACCGCGAACAGATTCGGGATACGTATCCGGATTTGGCCGATCGTACGTTCACATTATATGAGTTCGTGACCGGACTCGAACGTGACATTAACGACCCGTTCGGAGGCTCGATGAACGTCTATCGCCAAGTCCGAAACGAACTCGAACCACTCGTCAATCGACTTGTGCTAAAATTGACGAATGACGGGTCAAAGGTGACGAAACCACCGAGACGCCTACCAAAGAAGACGGGGGAATGAACACATGAAAATTGCAATCGGCGCCGACCACGGCGGATTCAACTTGAAAAAAGATATCATTGGATTACTAGAAGAGCTTGGTCACGAGTATAAAGATTTCGGGACACACTCGGCCGAGTCGATTGATTATCCAGACGTGGCCATCCCGGTCGCTGAGGCTGTCGCTGCCGGCGAGTTCGACCGCGGCATCTTGATTTGCGGCACAGGGATCGGTATCGGCATTGCGGCGAACAAAGTCAAAGGGATCCGAGCAGCACTCGTTCATGACTCATTCAGCGCCAAGGCGACACGTCAACACAACGACTCGAACATCATGACGATGGGCGAGCGTGTTATCGGACCGGGGCTCGCGATTGACTTGGTGGCGACGTGGCTCGATACAGACTTCGAGGGCGGACGTCACTCGAACCGTGTCGACAAAATGAGCGCTTACGAAACGAAGTGACCGCGATGAAAGCTGAACTTTCGAACCTGCTGTTGGAGCTGCACGAACGCTTTCCGCTTGATGAGGACAAGATCCTCGTCATCGGCTGTTCGACGAGCGAAGTCATCGGCAAGACGATTGGGAAAGCCGGATCGATCGATGTGGCGTCGGAATTCATCGAAGCGTTTCTCGCGTTTCGTGACAAGACGGGCGTCCATCTGGCGTTTCAAGGGTGCGAGCACATTAACCGTGCCCTCACCGTCGAGCGTCGGACGCAGAAGCAGTTCGGTCTGACCGAAGTGACCGTCGTCCCGGTCCGCTCAGCGGGCGGGGCGATGGCGGAGAAAGCGTATGAGCGCCTCAACACGCCGTGCGTCGTCGAATCGATTCAAGCGGACGCAGGGATCGACATCGGCTCGACGCTGATCGGCATGCACTTGAAGCCGGTCGCGATCCCGGTCCGGTTATCGGCGAAGCAGCTCGGCGAGGCGTACGTCACGTTCGCCGTCACAAGACCGAAACTAATCGGTGGCCCTAGGGCGCACTATCCAGCGAAATAACAAAGACAGCCGGTCGCTATGACCGGCTGTCTTTTGCGTTATACGTCTTCACTGAACAGATACGATACGACCATCGGGAAACGTTCGCGCCAGGCGAGTTCGTTGTGCACACCTTCTTCGATGACTTCGAAGCGCAAGTGATCGACTTTGTCGCGTAGTAAGGCGTAGACGCGCTCGCTCGACTCGAGATACATCTCGTTCGTCAGCCCATCCTCTGACGGCTGCTCGACTTCTTTACGGCCGACGTCCATATATAGGCGTTCGATACCTTTCAAATCACTCGACTCGATCAACTGCTCGAGTTCGGTCTGGTTGAACCAGAACGCTGACGACAAGGAAGCGACGCGTTTGAAGATGTCCGGATAGACGCAAGCGGCATAGACTGAGATGAGGCCGCCCATCGAACTGCCGATCATCCCGGTCTCGTCTGGTTTCGTCCGGTACGCGTCGTCAATCATCGGCTTCAGCTCTTGGGCGATATATTCGATGTAGGCCGAGCCTTGGCCGCCTAATGTCAATTCTCGACCATAGAGCGCTTCCCCGACGAACGGATTTTCCCAAGGGCCGTATTCGTCGAGGCGCATTTCACCCGGTGCGCTATCGATGGCGACGACGATCAAGTCGCGCTTTGAGGCGTCCAAATACTCTCCGACGCGCCAGCTCATATTGTTGCTCGCGTCCGCGTCGTCGAACGCGTTCTGTCCGTCGTGCATGTAGAGCACCGGGTAGCGCTTGTCCGTAAGCTCGTAGTCGTTAGGTGTATAAATCCGGACCGTCCGCTCGCGCTCGAACGGGGTAATCGTCACTTGTCTCGTCTCAATCATAATTGTCCTCCTCTAATGTTCTTCTTCAATACCATACCCAACTTTGAGCCCGATTATGACGATACCCAAAAAAACGAGCATATGGTACGATGGGGTTGTTGATTTTTAGACATTCAGAGGGGGTTTCAACATGGTAAACACGACGAAGTTGAAAGTGCAGGATGCGGAATTGTTTGAAGCGATGCAACACGAGCTCGCCCGTCAGCGGGAGAACATCGAACTGATCGCCTCGGAGAACTTTGTCTCAGAAGCGGTCATGGAAGCGCAAGGTGGGGTTCTCACGAACAAATACGCCGAAGGTTACCCAGGTCGCCGTTACTACGGTGGTTGTGAGTTCGTCGACGTGGCCGAAAACTTGGCACGCGACCGGGCGAAGGAACTGTTCGGTGCAGAACACGCCAACGTCCAGCCGCATTCGGGTGCGCAAGCGAATATGGCCGTCTACTTCACGGTGCTTGAAGCGGGCGACACGGTGCTCGGCATGAACTTGTCGCACGGTGGCCATTTGACGCACGGAAGTCCGGTCAACTTCTCGGGCGTCCAGTACAACTTCGTCGAGTACGGTGTGGACAAAGACACAGAACACATCGACTATGACGTCGTCGCAGCCCTCGCGAAAGAACATAAACCAAAACTAATCGTTGCAGGAGCGTCAGCATACCCGCGGACGATCGATTTCGCCAAGTTCCGTGAAATCGCCGACAGCGTCGACGCCTATCTCATGGTCGATATGGCTCATATTGCCGGACTCGTCGCGGCCGGACTCCATCCGAACCCGGTCGAGCACGCGCACTTCGTGACGACGACGACGCACAAGACGCTTCGCGGCCCGCGCGGCGGGATGATTCTTTGTAAAGAAGAGTTCGCCAAAGCGATCGACAAGTCGATTTTCCCTGGTATTCAAGGCGGCCCGCTCATGCACGTCATCGCCGCGAAAGCGGTGGCGTTCGGAGAGGCGCTCCAACCGGAGTTTAAAGACTATCAGGCGCAAGTCATCAAAAACGCGCAAGTGCTCGCGCAAGGTTTAGAAGAAGAAGGGCTCCGCATCGTATCGGGCGGTACGGACAACCATCTCCTCCTCGTCGACCTACGTGGCATCGACATTACCGGTAAAGCGGCCGAGCATGCGCTTGATGCAGCCGGTATCACGGTCAACAAGAACACGATCCCGTTCGACCCGGCGTCACCGTTCGTCACGAGTGGGATCCGTCTCGGGACGGCAGCGATGACGACACGCGGTTTGAAAGAAGACGACATGCGTGAAGTCGCCCGTCTGATCGGTCGTGTCCTGACAAACCATGAAGATGAAGCGGTGCTCGCCGAGGCGCACGAAGACGTGCGTGCGTTGACGGCGAAATTCCCGCTCTATCCTGAACGAGGCTGACGAATGGACGCACGGACACTAGCAGAACGGGAACTTGCAGAACTGCCGCTCATCGATATGACGGAATGGCTAATCCGAAAAGGAGAGCATGACCCGACGTTCCGTCTCGTCGCGAACGAGTTTGGCGTCGTGATGACGCTCCTTGACCACGGCTATTACGTCGAGGCGAGCGAACGGATTGTGCCGCTTCTCGGGATGAAAGTGCCGGCGGCGTTCCATCGGCTCGGACTCGCGCTCGAAATGAAAGCGAACGGAAAGAAGGCGGCCAAGCGCCGCTTTCGTTCGTTGTCGCCAGCAGTCATGCAGCATGCGGACCTCTCGCCATGGCGTGATGTCTTTAAATGGGACAAGAAGTGGCTCGGACTACCAGCTGTTGTCGCGTTAGCATTGGTTGCTCTCGCATTTTGGCCCGATGCGACTCCACCCGTCGCACCGGTGACTGAAGACGCGCCACGGGTCGAGACGGTGACCGAGGACGAGGCGCTCGCCAAACGGTTAGAAGAGCTCGAGCAAGAAGTCGCCCGTCTCGAGGAAGCGAACGAGGCGTTGCAGACGGAAGAAGCGCCGGTCGAAGAGAAAGCGTCGGCGACACCGGCACAACAAGTCATTCCGCTTGCGGATGTCGAGACGCTCGTTCAAGACAAGCGCTATAAAGAGGCGGATGCCCTCCTCGAAGGCACGCCGAAAGCCGGGCAAGAACAGGCCGTCGGCTTCTATCGCCTCCTCGTCGACAACAAGCTCGGGGAAGCAGAAGTGTCGGACTACGCGGCGTACGTCGAAACGTACCCGGAATCAGGCTACAAGACAGACGTCCTGTGGATGAAGGGCATCGCTGAGAAGAAGGCCGGGGACGAAGCGTACCGGACGACGCTCGCCGAAGTCGCCGCGATGGAAGGCACGTATTGGGCACCAATTGCGAAATCGGTACTAGAAGACGAATGAGGTTGCGGCCATGCCGCAACCTTTTTCTCATCGAATTCTAATCTGATTCACCAACGTTTCTCAACCCGCTCCCGTACAGTAAAGAAAAAGAAGTAGGGGGAGAGGCACATGCAACGCAGTACAACAGGTAAATTCACCCGATTCATGAAAGGCGCTATCATCGGGGCGCTCGCACTAACGTTGATGGCAGCCGGAGTGGCAGGATTTTTGATTTTCACGCTGACCGGGAATGCCTGGCTTGATCAAATCGTTCAATTTGGAACTGACGTGTCGTTCCAAGCGGGGGGAATCGAATCCTCGTTTGAACGATTCAGCGACTCGATCGAGCTGCGCGTCGAACAGGCGATTCCAGAAGCGATTCGTCCGTTTTTCGACTGATGAATCCGGGAACAGAATAAGGATGCGTCGGGCGGACTGCTCGGCGCTTTTTTTCAAGAAAGGATGAACTTTATGCCGACAATCCTCGTCGTAGAAGACGATGCCAAAATTGCCAGACTGCTTGAACTTGAACTGATGCACGCCGGCTATCAAGTCGAGGTAACCCACGACGGACGCAGCGGGCTTGAACGAGCGCTCGCGGGGGGGGTCGACTTGATGCTTTTAGACGTGATGCTTCCGCAAATGAGCGGGCTCGAGGTCGTCCGTCGGGTGAAGGAAGAACAACCGTTGCTCCCGGTCTTGATGGTGACAGCGCGGGGCGACCGGTACGATAAAGTGAGCGGGCTCGACCTTGGGGCGGATGATTACATCACAAAACCGTTCGAGATGGAGGAACTGCTTGCCCGGATCCGTGCATTTTTGCGGATGCGCCAGCACGTCCATGTCGATGCGACTGAACGTGTTTTGTCCTACGAGGGACTCACGGTCGACGTCAACCGGCATGAGGTGACGTGCGAGGGACAGAAAGTCGAGTTGACTCGTCGTGAATTCGATTTGATCGTCTATTTGCTCGAGCATCCGGAACGCGTGCTCACGCGCGACCAACTCGTCGAGCACGTCTGGGGTTTCGACTATTATGGGGACACGAACGTCGTCGACGTATACGTGCGTTACTTACGGAAGAAACTCGGAGGTTCTTGGATTCAGACGGTACGGGGCGTCGGCTATATGCTGAAGCGTGGTGAGTGAGTATGAAATTACGGACGAAGATCGCCCTCGCGATGGCCGGGTTCATGTTGTTTTTACTCATCACGTCGTTCGGGGTCGCATGGCTCGTCTCGCGCCAGCAAATCGTCGACGCTCGCTATGACGTGCTCCGTCAAGCGCTCAGTCTGCTCGAAGAGGATGAGCGGAACCGTCAGGCCGTGCTGTCACTGCATGAGGACAGTGTCGTCCTCGAGCGACAGAGCAATGGCGATTGGGGCATCATTGGCGGACGGGCGGCAGAGGGTTTGAGCTTTCCCGTCAATTTTGGGGAGCCGGCACTGATTGATGACTGGTTCGTCATCGCCACGTCGAACGGTCTCGGCTTTGCCTTTCAAGACGCGGCGGTAAGCGAGACGTTACAGACGCTCGCGACGATTTTCCTCGTCATTTTCTTGATCGCGGTGGCGATGACGTTCGTCGGAAGTTTATGGATTGTGCGCCAAGGACTCAATCCGCTTCGGCGGCTCGAGTCGACGATGGCTCGAATTACCGAGTCAGGGACGCTCGAGACGATTGACGTTGGCCCGAATCAAGATGAGGTGTCAACGCTCGCGACCGGATTCAATCAGATGATTGCCCGTGTCGAAGGGTCGATGGAGCAACAACGCCGTTTCGTAGCGGATGTTTCACATGAACTCAAAACCCCACTCACCGTCATTGAAGGGTACGCCAAATTGCTCAGACGTTGGGGGCAAAACGACCCCGTCGTGCGCGACGAGGCGATCGATCATATTTTGACCGAGTCGAGACAGATGCGGGAGGACTTGATTGAACCGATGCTCGAACTGAGCCGCTTCGCCGCTTTAGGGGACATCGAAGTCGAACAGATCGACTTGAGCGAGCTCGCACGACAACTTGAGGAACGGTTCGAGCGGTCGCACGGAAAACACGTCCCGATCGAGGCGGAAGGAATCTGGGCTGGACATCGTGACTCGTTGCAACGATTGATTGTCATCTTCATCGATAACAGCTTGAAGTATGCGACCGACACGAGCGTAACGATGACACCAAATCGGATTGAGGTGCGTGACCATGGGACGGCAATGACCGAGGAGGCGCGTGCGCGGTTGTTCGACCGGTTCTATCGGCTTGATGAGGCGCGCGACCGGAGCGGTAGCGGTCTCGGGCTTGCCATCGCCAAAGAAGTCGCCGATTTGAACGGTTGGAAGGTTGGGAGTTACGCGAACGCGCCGGACGGGAGCGTATTCTTCGTCACCAAATGAGGAAAGTTTCTCAGTCACTCATCATTTTCTAATGAAATCCTCGTGGTGCTCTAACGTCAACGTTCTATGATGAAGGTGTAGAGAAGGAACAGCACATGGAACGAGGAGGAAACATCATGAAATTACTTGGATGGATTTTAGGGGTCGGCCTGGCCGTACTCGCTGTCGCAGGAATCGGATTGTATGTCGCGAACGACAAGACGGATACGGTCATCATCCCACGCGCCATCGATAGTGCCACTAGTGGAACCGAGGACGCGAAAGACGACGCTGCGAAGGAAGCTGCCGCTACTTCCGAATCGAACGCATCTTCAAGTGACGTGCCCGTCCGTTCGGTCGACGATGACGACTATGAACTATACGGGACGCTCGTCAGCTTGTCAGATCAGGACGTGACGATCAGCTTTAGCGGAAAAGAATCGACGTACCCACTTGCTTCACGCCATGAGATCGATGATGACACCCCGAAAGCCGGTGACCGTGTCAAACTCGAATTCAATCAAAACAATGAAGTGAAAGAAGTCGACCGGGAGAGCGACGACTTCGACATTTACGGTAGTTTCGTCAGCCTCTCAGATCGAGACGTCGTCATTGAGCGTGACGGGAAGCAAGTGACGTACCCACTCGCCGCTCGCTATGAAATCGATGATGAGATGCCAACAGCCGGTGATCGCGTCAAACTTGAATTGAACATGCAAGAGCAAGTCAAAGAGATCGAACGTGATGATGACCGTGACAGCGCAGATGATCGCGATGACGCTAGCGATGATAGTGATGACGATCAAGATGACGACCAAGATGACGACCAAGATGACGACAATTGATGAATGAACGGGTGCCCGCTGAAGGCACCCGTTTTTGATTCGTAATATTTCTGCAAACATAATCGATTCGTATCTTATGATATGATGGGGAGGGAATTTATGCCAACATAACATAATACATATAACGACGATGTAGGGAGAGGGGAGACGAGTGATGAGACTGAGTTGGACTGCCCTGCTCGCCCTCTGTTGCCTCAGCGGTTGTGGTTCGAAAGAAGAGATGAACGCCCTCGCGTTACGTCCGCTTGAAGCGTACGTGACGAATCAGGATGAGCAGGAACACATTTTACCGGAAACAGAGAAGCGACTGCTGGCCTATTGTCGACAACAAACGACGGAACGGCTCCCGTCACGCCGGGGCGAGGTGGCTGAAGTGACGTTCCATCATCCGCTGTATGCAGAGCTCGGTAGCCAGACGATTAAGTATTGGGTGAGCGGTGACGACCGTTATTTGTCTTGTGCGAACAGCCACGAACAAATCGAGCGGACGTTCCGGATTGACCCCGTCAACGAATTCGAATCGCTCGTCTCGAGTGAACTAGTCGAGACTGACGTCGGAGAGGAGGTCTCGTTTTATCCGGAACCCGATGTCGCAAAAATCGTCAACTTGTTCCGGGTGAATCAAGCGCATGAAACGATCGTCCCGGGATCGACATTCCGCTACCAGACGCCGGACAGCGGTTCGTTGTACGTGACGTATGAGGTGATGCGGAACGGCCGGACGCTCGACCGGACGATTGAACCGGGGCTGTTCGTATTCAAGAGCGGAAAGAATGACGGATACGCCTTCCTCACGAAGTTAGCGGATGGCAGGGTCGCGCTACAGATGGGTACGGAATCGTCATGGGAACGGACCGTTCTTCCAAGCGCCTTCACCGGAAAGTATGTATACACCGATTCGACAACTGATGTGTTCACGCTCGATCATTCAAAACGCCAACTGTTGAAACGAGTCGTGCTTGCTGAACAGCCGATTGGAGACGTAAGCGACGTCACATCGCTCACATTGTCTAAACGATATGATGCGGTCATCGAAGTGTGGGGCAGTGTCAGACGGCCGATGACCACGAAGCTGATGAGCTCGTCCGCTCGTTCGGTGAAGACGAAGCTCGCCACGTACGAGACGAAGGGAAAGACGTCACATCTGGATGGACCAAATACGCAAGCGCTGTTCGAACTCCTGACGCATGTGGCAGGCGGAGACAAGTCAGAAGCAGCCGTCCAACACGGGACGCTCTCCTTGTATGAACACTTACAAGAGCAACATTTCGAGGTTTGGGTCGAGCCTGGGGATCAGCGGGTCTACCTCATCGACCTGACGACGAAACAAACGTACGCAATCGACCTGATGCGGCTCGAGGAATTGTTGAATCGATCGATTCGATATAATAGCTGAACTAAGTATAATACCCGCTTTATGACAAGACTATGTCATAAAGCGGTTTTTTTGTCGTCAAATTGACACTATATTTTGCTGGGAAACTATCCTATAATTTTTTTTGCGAAGGTTCAATATTACATACATGAATCCGATACATCTATAAAACACACAGCACTAACCTTCTCGTCATCAAATTATGAAGAAAAGGGGGAACGGAGAGACACATCTCAATTCAACCATCATTGTCCGTCACCAAGTTTTGTCAGTCATCAGGAGAGGAATAGGTATTGAAATTGAAAAAGTTTATTATGTCTCTAACGGTAGTGTTGTTGATTGTTAGTCTGAACATGTCAAAAACGGGGGCGCAAACGATGAACCCACTCGACGGTGTGAAGAACTATCAAGTGTATTATGGTCATCCGAACGAAACAATCATCAAAGATATGCAAAACTATGATCTCGTCATCATCGAGCCGCTTCATTATACAAAAGCTCAAGTTGAACAGATCAAGTCACGCGGTACGAAAGTACTCGGTTATATTAGTGTCATGGAAGTCGCGACGTGGAACACCGGTCTCATGTCAAAACTTCAGTCAGGTGATTTCTTCACGCGTAACGGACAACGTGTCCACTACTCGGAATGGGATTCTTACTTGACGAACATCGCTTCACCGCACTTCCAAGGGCTCTTGCTCACGGAAATCCAAAACCAAGTCATCGCTAAAGGGATCGATGGCGTGTTCATGGATACGGTCGGCGATATCGACAACGAACATTTGAACAACCCGACCGTGCTCAAGCAGCAACGTGACGGTCTCGTCAACTTCTTGAAAGAAGCGCGTGCCCGTTACGGCAACATCGCTATGGTCCAAAACTGGGGCTTTGACACACTCGAAACGTCGACAGCACCTTACGTCGACGGCATCATGTGGGAGAGCTTCAACGCCGACACGATCAAAAGCGACGCCTGGTCACAAAACATGATCAAAAAACTTCAAGCAGTCGACACGAAACATTCGGTCAAAACGCTCACAATCTCGACGCGTCAAAGTGCGGAGAGCCACAAACTTGCCGCTGACTCGAAGTTTATCCACTTCCACGAAGCAGACGCTTATGTGAACTGGAACGCAGGTCTTGTGACACGGACGAAAGACACGGCACCGACTCCGGCACCTGTCGTGGTAGCACCAACGACAGAGACGTCAACAGCAACAAAGCCGGTAGCGGCGAAGCCAGTGACGGAAACGTCGACTGCGCCAAAACCGGTAGCGGCGAAGCCAGCGACGGAAGCACCGACTGCGCCAAAACCGGTAGCAACAAAACCAGCGACGGAAACGTCGACTGCACCAAAACCGACAACAGCGCCGACGAAGCCTGCTGCATCGACGAGCACGACAACGAAGCCAGTCGAGCAAAAAGACTCGAAGCAAGCTGAGTCGAAGCAGAAAACAGAAAAAGAACTGAAAAAAGACAAAAAGAAAGCGAAGAAGCACGCGAAAAAACATGCTGCTAAGCATGCCAAGTTCGTGAAGCATGAAAAAGCCAAAGGCAACATGTGTGCAAAAGCAAAGCACAAGACAGCCGGCTTTTTGAATTTCTTCAAATTCTAATCTAGAAGGTAGATCAACCCCAAGGTGTCAAACTGGCCCTTGGGGTTTCGTCTGACCTCTTCAAAAACGGAAGTTGACCCTACCTTTCTATGAGAAGTTGGGGTACAATGCTCGAGAGAGATTTAGAGAGGAGTGAAGCAACATGGGAAAAGTACACGTTTATGATCACCCATTGATTCAGCACAAGATGACGATTATGCGCAAAGTAGAGACGGGGACGAAGCAGTTCCGTGAACTCGTAGAAGAGGTTTCTTCACTTATGGCATATGAAATTACACGCGACCTTCCGCTTACTGATGTGGAGATTGAGACACCGGTCTCGGTATCGACACAAAAGATGATTGCCGGCAAGAAATTGGGAATCGTCCCAATTTTACGGGCAGGCCTCGGGATGGTGGATGGCTTCCTCAAAATGATGCCGAACGTCAAAGTCGGTCACATCGGTCTTTACCGTGACCCGGAGACGCTCGAGCCACACGAATACTATCTCAAGTTGCCGACAGATATTACCGAGCGTGACTTCATCGTCGTCGACCCGATGCTTGCGACCGGCGGATCTGCAGCTGATGCGATCGCAGCCCTTAAGAAACACGGTGCGAAGTCGATCAAGCTGGCTTGTCTCTGCGCAGCGCCAGAAGGCGTCGAACGCGTTCAAGCCGAGCACCCAGACGTTGAAATCTATCTCGCCGCACTCGACGAGAAGTTGAACGAACATGGCTACATCGTGCCAGGACTCGGTGACGCAGGTGACCGTTTGTTCGGAACGAAATAAGCAAAACGAAAGGAGGCTCCAGTCGGATCCTCCTTTTTTGTGCACTCAATCTGTCAAAACCAATCCATAACAGTTGAGAAAACCGAAGCAACAACCGATAGTGAAGACAGAAGCGAATGTCATCTGCTGAAATGAGGAAGAGAACGACCATGAGGCCAAAACTGTCACTTTTGCAAGCCTACCTGTTGATTGCGTTATTAGCGCTGTTTTTGACAAGTCTATGGAGCTACAGCGCCTTCCAAAACATCGAACGGCAGAACGAGCGTATCGTCGAAGAGGCGATCCCGATCGCGAACGCGGCGTCTGAACTGTTCGCGCTCCTGCTCGATCAAGAGTTATCGGTCCGTGGCTATACATATAATCAAGATATGTTGTCGCTCCGACAATATAATGAAACGAAGCATGCTCTTGCGGAGACGATTCAAGTCATCCACGAGCTTGACCATCGCCATCCGGTTATGCAGGAAATCATTCAAGGAGAGGCGCTTCCGCTCATCAATGAGATGGAGATGTTTTATGAGTCACAGCTTGCCCTCGTCGATGCAGGCAAAATTGTAGAAGCGAACGCGCGGCGCTATAGCGGGATTGATTACATCAATCAATTTCGAGACGTTGACGCCGACATCCGGGAGGACATCGACAAAATTATTCAAGAGGCGTCACAGCGAAGTGTCAGTGCCTCGAATTCAGCGACGTGGGTGATCGTCATCGTCGTCGCGATCGCCATCCTCTTGTTGCTCGCATTCGTGCACACGTTCCGGCTCGAGCGCAGCAAGCAGGCGCTGATCCATCGGTCGCTTCATGACGCTTTGACCGGCGTTTGGAATCGTCGTGCCTTCGATGAAAAGCTCGAGCGACTTTGGGATGAGACGGAAGAATCAAGTACGGATGTCGCGCTCCTCCTGCTCGACATCGATGCGTTCAAACTATATAACGATACGTACGGTCATTTGGCGGGGGACGCCTGTCTCGAACGGGTCGCGCACGCCGTTGATAAAGCGGTCGGGGAAGATGGCATGGTCGCACGCTACGGCGGCGAGGAGTTCGCAGTGTTACTTCGGCCGCACCATGCCCGTCAGTCAAAAGAAGTCGCTGAACGGATTCGCCAAGCGGTTCTTAAGCTGAACATTTTACATGAAGCGTATCAGCCGCTCCGCAAAGTGAGTGTCAGCATCGGTGTCGCAGAACACATCCCCGGTCTGGACGTCGAGAAGTCTGATTTGATCGAAGCGGCTGACCGAGCGCTCTATCAGGCGAAGCAAAGCGGGCGCAACCGCGTCTCGATGGGGAAAGCGATGTAGGCCATTCGATTCGAGACGCCGAAAACGATCAACGTGGTCAACAAACGGACAGACAAAATCCCGCCCTTTTCGAGGGGCGGGATTCGTTTGTCTTACTGTTCGATCAAACCTTCAGAGACGAGGAAGTCGTGAGCCACTTTCTCGGGACGTTGTTTTTCGACGTCGGCGAGGTAGTTCAACTCTTGCATGATTTCGTCCGTGATTTTGCCGTTGAGCAAGTTCAACACGTCGGCGAGCTCGGGATGCTCGGTGAGCGTCTCTTCATTGACGATCGGGACGGCGTAATAAGGCGGGAAGAACTGTTGATCGTCTTCAAGGACGACGAGTTCGAACCGCTTTAACAGGCCATCGGTTGAGAAACCATCGATTGCCTGGCTTTCACCGTTCATGAGCGCCGTGTAACGAAGGCCGCCATCGACCGGTTTCACGTCTGCGAAGTTGAACGGATACACTTCTTTCAAGCCGAGATAGCCGTCTTCCCGGTTCGAGAATTCGATTGTCGGGCCGAAGACGAGCTCGTCACTTACCGCGGCGAGGTCAGAGACGGTCTTCAAGTTATACTTGTCGGCGTCTTCTTGTTTGACGGCGATGGCGAACGTATTGTTAAATCCGATCGGATCGAGTGTCCGGATATCAAACCGCTCTTGCATTTGCGACCGGACTTGTTCGTAGACAGCGTCGGGGTCGTTATCGACTTCTTGCTTCAAGACGTCGACGAAGAGTGTTCCTGTGTACTCGACATAGGCATCGATTTCACCGGTCCGGAGTGCGCTGAACGCGACTTGCGTACCGCCGAGGTTAAGTTGACGCTTCACCTCGAGATCGGTCTTGTCTTCGATCAAATCGGCAACCATGTTCCCGAGGATCGCTTGCTCCGTATAGTTCTTCGAGCCGATGACAATCGTATCGTCTTCACGGGTGAAGGCGTAGATCGAACCGGCGAGGAGCAAGGCGAACGCTGTCGCGATCACGATGAGCGGTTTCGCCACTTTTCTAGCGGGACGGTATTTTTTCTTCTTCATCCGTCCGTCGGCGAGGACGATCCCGTTCGGAGCGACTTTATACTCGATACGGCTGACGATGAAGTCGATCAAGAGTGCGAGTAGACCGGCCGGAATCGCACCTGCTAAGATCTGGTTGTTGTCGACTGTCTGGATACCGGCGAAGACGAGGTAACCGAGGCCGCCTGCTCCGACGAACGCTGAAATCGTCATGAGACCGACAGCTGTAACGGCTGATATGCGAATCCCGGCCATGATGATCGGCAAGGCGAGCGGCAATTGGATCTTGCTTAAAATTTGGCGGTCGGTGAGGCCGATCCCTTTAGCGGATTCAAGCGTGTCACCTGGAATGCTCGACAGACCCGTGTACGTGTTCTTCACGATCGGAAGCAGTGAATACAGGACGACCATGATGATGGCCGGTGTCGATCCGATCCCGATGAACGGGATGAGGAAACCGAGCAAGGCAAGACTTGGCACAGCCTGAACGACGCTCGTCAGACCGAGGATCGGTTTGGCGAGGCGTGGCATCCGGAGAATCAAAATACCGAGCGGGACACCGATCAGCACTGCGAGCGAGACGGCGAAGACGGTCAGTTGCAAGTGTTCAAGCAAGAGCGTACCGATTTGGTCGGTGTTGCCCGCGACGTAATTGAAAAAAGATTGAATCGTATTCATATTGTTTCCTCCTCTTGCATGAATTGCTCACTGAGGACGGAAAGCAAACTGCTGCGTGTGATGAGTCCGTTAAGGATAGGTCCGGTCACGACCGGCAGATAGCCTTGGTCGCTCGTGTTCATGACGTCTAAAATATCGAGGAGCGAGTCCTCGCTCGAGACGAAAGCGTAGTTCACGTTCATGACTTCCTCGAGTCGTCTCGTCTTATCTTGGATCCCGTGGACGTCTTTCAATTTGATGAGTCCTTGAAGGACGCGATCGCGGTCCGTGATCAGGAGACTGTCGACTTTGCGTGAACGCATGATTTCAATCGCCTGCAACACCGTGCGTTTGCCGCTGATCGAGACAGGGTCCGTGATCATGATATCTTTCGCTTTAATGTATTCAGGGCTGTTCCAAATTCGATTTTTGCCGATGAACGCTTCGACGTACTCGTCCTGCGGATTACGGAGAATCTGTTCCGGCGTATCGAACTGAACGATTTCCCCGTCACGCATGATACAAATACGATCAGCCAGCTTGATCGCCTCATCCATATCGTGGGTGACGAATACAATCGTTTTCTTGACTTCTTCTTGCAGGTTGAACAGCTCTTCTTGGAGATCGTTCCGCGTCACAGGGTCGAGGGCGCTGAACGGCTCGTCCATCAGGATGACTTCCGGGTCGTTCATGAGGGCGCGGGCGAAGCCGATGCGCTGCTGTTGACCGCCGCTCAGTTCGCTCGGATAGCGATCGATGAATTGATCCGGGTCGAGGCCGACCATGCGGAGCAAGTGCTCGGTCCGGGCGTCCATATCCTGTTCGGCGTGTCCTTCGAGACCGGCGATCAATTGGATATTCTCGCGGATCGTCATATGAGGGAAGAGGCCAGTCTGTTGAATGACATAGCCCATTTGGCGTCTGAGTTCAATCGGATCCATCTTACGTGTGTCTTGACCGTTGACAATAATCGTCCCAGATGTCGGTTCGATCAAACGGTTGATCATTTTAAGCGACGTCGTCTTACCGCAACCGGACGGGCCGATAAAGACGACGAGTTCGCCTTTGTTAATCGTCAAGTTCATTTCCTTCAGTACAGTCGTACTTTTGAAGGTCTTCTCTACATTTTTAAACTCAATCATTGACTCAACTCTTTTCAAAAATTATTTTCACATAACCTTATTTCCCCGTTGTCGAAGGATTGTAAACATTATTTTTGGAAAAAGTGTTTAACAGGTTGTAAAAGGGGGGATTATTACTTGCTATTTAACAGTGCGAAGAGCCAGTCATGGCAAGTGAGACGCGATTATCGGTTTTGAAGTCACAAAATAGACACAAATATAGATGGCGCTTACATCTTAATTCCAGACTCCCCGCAAAGATTGGCATCGGTTCCGGCTTGATAGCGTTGGGTTTTCAGCCGATTCATGCTGAGAAATGATGATGTGAGATTCATCACTACAAATTTATCAGAATCGCTCGACACAGCAAAAAGATAATCGGTATACTGGTACAGGATAATGAAAACGATTTCAATACGAAATCGGCGTCCGTTTTAAAACCTTTTGTGAACGTGGGGCGGTTTACGTTGTATTTTCCAATACGCGGATGTATAACTGAACTATTCCTCATCTGATTCGGTTTGTGAAATATTATAAAGTCAACATTTTTATTTCACCGTTCCTTCACACTTATTTAAAATTTAGTGATTTTAATTTAGTTTGTGAAGTGCGTAAAAGCCTTGATACGACTCGGTTTAAAGCGCTTTTATAATTGTGAAATCAATTGACTTCTTATGCTATTTCCAGTACTCTGAACTTGTGTGACTTTTGATGGTCACGCGAGTGTGAATCGAAGACGATGAAGTGCTGGCTGCCAGTTAGAAAGGGGGACTAGGATGACGAAAAAAGACAATCGTTACCTATCCTACGCCTCACTTGCCTCGCAAATCTCGACCGCGCTCGCTGGACCGATCGTCATCGGTTATCTCGTCGGCCAATACGGGGCGAGACGTGAATTTTGGGGCACGTTTGGTTGGAATGTGTCGGTGTTTCTCGGAATGTTTATCGGAATCACCGCGCTCGTACTCACCCTTCGAAGTTTAATGACAGGAGAGGACGAATGAAGCTAGAACAAACGGAACTACAACAAGTGCAAGCAGACAGAAAAGCACAACAAGAGTTGATGAAACGCTATACGAAGTGGTTTGTCGGATGGTTCGCCATTCTCCTCGTTGGAGCGCTCATCGTCCCTGTGTACAAACCGGTATTTCTCGGCTTGTTCCTGGGTGGGGTCGCCAGTCTGATCATTCTACATATGCAGAATCGCAGCGTCATTCGAATGTTTGACGTGATCGAACATGGGCGACGCCCGAAATCGCACGGGACTGTTTCAAGAATGGCAGTCGGTGCGTTAGCCGTGATAGTCGGTCTCTTCTATGAGGATCGAGTATCACTGATTGCGGTGGTAACTGGTCTAATCGCCGGCCACATCATACAATTTGGCGAGTTCACACTTGCCCAGCTCAGCAGGAAAAGAGGTGAATACTAATGGGTCATGAGTTTCCCACATATTCTCTACAACTTGGAGACTATACGTTATATGGGAGCTGGACGAACGTCATTACGGTGCTAATCGCATCATTGCTCGTCTTTGCGTTCGCCGTTTGGGGAACACGACGCTTGGCCATGAAGCCGACAGGTAAGCAGAACTTGATGGAATTCTTCGCGGAATTCGTACGCGGGATCATCTCGAGTGCGATGGACTGGAAAACAGGAGGCCGCTTTATCGGGTTTGGGATGACGTTGATTTTGTTCATTCTGATTTCGAACTTGATGGGTCTGCCGTTCAACGTCATTTCCGGTCACTATCTATGGTTCAACTCACCGACGGCCGATCCTTACGTCACATTGGCGTTGTCGACACTCGTCGTTGCAATGTCACACTATTACGGCGTGAAGCTACACGGTTTCAAGCACTATTCGGCGGAATTCGTGAAGCCGGTCTGGTTCTTATTGCCGATCAAGCTCATCGAGGAGTTCGCGAACACCTTGACGCTCGGTCTGCGTCTTTACGGTAACATCTTTGCCGGTGAAATCATGATTACCATCATCTTGGGACTCGCAATTACCGCACAAGGAGCACTTAACCCGCTCGGTGCTGTGTTCGCAATCCTGCCGATGATTTTATGGCAAGGTTTCTCAATCTTTATCGGGGTTATCCAATCCTACATTTTCCTGACGCTTGCAATGGTGTACATCGGGCATAAAGCTTCAGCCGAGCATTGATTCGGATAAGCTGGCCTCGCCAAAGCGTTGAACAAAAAACTATTTACTTACTTTTAGGAGGAACATACACAATGGAACAAATGAATCTTCTCGCAACAGCAATCGTTATCGGTCTCGGAGCACTCGCGGCTGGTATCGGTAACGGTCTCATCGTATACGGAACAGTACAAGGACAAGCACGTCAGCCAGAACTTAAAAACGAACTTCGTCAAACAATGTTCATCGGTATCGGTTTGGTTGAGGCCCTCCCGATCATCGGTGTGGCTGTCGGTTTCCTTCTCCTCAACTCTTGATTACGGGTTAACGAGAACAACAAACGAGGGAGCAAGTCTCCCTCACTTATTTAGTCAAGAGGAGGGTATGCATGGATACGATGATGATTGCAGCTGGTGCCGGTGGCGAAGGCCTCCGCATCCTGGATATGATCTTTACACTTTTCACATTCCTCGTACTCTTGGCCCTGTTGAAGAAATTTGCTTGGGGACCACTCCTTGGAATGATGAGACAGCGTGAAGAGTATGTAGCGAACGAAATCGAGCTTGCTGAAAAGAGCCGCAAAGACGCGGAGACATATGTCGTCGAACAACGTGACGCTTTAAGCGCCGCACGTACAGAATCAAAAGAGATGCTTGACTCAAGCCGTCGTCAAGCGGAAGCCGAACAAGCACGCTTGGTGGAGCAGGCGCGTTTGGAAGCCGAAAAAATCAAGATCGAGGCTGGAAAAGCGATCGAGCGTGAGCGCGAGCTCGCGAAACAGTCGCTTCAAACCGAAGTCGTCACACAGGCGCTCTCGGCAGCACGCCACGTCCTTCAGTCAGACCTTAAAGGCGACGAAGTGAAACAACGTGCCCTCGTCACAGACTTCCTGTCTAAAGCGAAAGGCGCTAACTGATGAACATATCGTTAGCAAAACGCTATGCCAAAGCGCTCTTCGACTTAGCGCGGGAGCAAGGCACGCTCGACCAAGTCGAAGCGGAAGTGCGTCTGCTCGATGAAGTGCTCCACGCGACGCCTGAACTGACGGATCTCTTAACGAATCCTGCAGTCAGCGACAGCGAGCTTGCACAGCTTTTAACACACAGCTTTGGTGATATGACAGAAATCGTGCTTAACACACTTCTCGTCATGGTCGAGAACGACCGTGCGAGCGAAGTTCGCGGGCTGCCGCGTTATGTCTTAGATTACATCAACGACTTCCGTGGCATCGCAGAAGGGTTCGTCACAAGTGCTTACCCGTTGTCGGCAGCAGAGTTGAAAGAAGTCGAACTCGTCTTCGGTCAGAAGATGAACAAGACGCTTCAATTGAAGAACGTCGTCGATGAACAAGTTATCGGTGGACTTCGCGTCCAGATCGGTTACACGACGTATGATGACACAATCGAAACTAAACTAACACGCCTTGAGCGTGAATTGTTGAATGCGTAAGAAATAGGGGTGAATTCAATGACGATCAAAGCTGAAGAAATCAGCGCCCTGCTAAAAGAGCGAATCGCTTCGTACGGTTCTGAAATCGAAGTTAGTGAGACAGGTACAGTCATTCAAGTAGGTGACGGTATCGCTCGTGCATTCGGACTCGATAACGTTATGGCAGGAGAACTCGTAGAGTTCTCAAACGGCATAATGGGCTTGGCGCAAAACTTAGAAGAAGGCAACGTCGGGATTATCATCCTCGGCGACTACAAAGGTATCAAAGAAGGCGACTCGGTTAAACGTACGGGCCGCATCATGGAAGTACCAGTCGGTGATGCGCTCCTCGGACGCGTCGTCAACCCGCTCGGACAACCAATCGACGGTCTTGGACCGATCGTGACGGACACATACAACCCGATCGAACGTAAAGCTTACGGCGTTATGGCCCGTAAGTCAGTTCACGAACCGCTCCAAACTGGGATCAAGGCGATTGACGCCCTCGTACCAATCGGTCGCGGTCAGCGTGAGCTCATCATCGGTGACCGTCAAACTGGTAAGACATCGGTCGCAATCGATGCGATCATCAACCAAAAAGAAGAAAACATGGTTTGTATCTACGTCGCAATCGGTCAGAAAGAATCAACTGTCCGTGGCGTAGTTGAGACGCTCCGTAAAAATGGTGCCCTCGATTACACAATCATCGTTTCGGCTTCGGCTTCACAGCCTGCCCCGCTTCTTTACCTCGCGCCGTTTGCAGGGGTATCGATGGGTGAGTACTTCATGGACCGCGGACAACACGTCCTCGTCGTGTATGATGATCTCTCGAAACAAGCGGCAGCTTATCGTGAGCTCTCGCTTCTTCTCCGTCGTCCTCCAGGCCGCGAAGCCTACCCAGGTGACGTCTTCTACCTCCACTCACGCCTTCTTGAGCGTGCGGCGAAGTTGAACGACGAACTCGGTGGCGGCTCGCTGACAGCTCTTCCGTTCATCGAGACACAAGCGTCGGATATCTCGGCTTACATCCCGACGAACGTTATCTCGATCACAGACGGTCAAATCTTCCTTCAGTCAGACCTCTTCTTCTCAGGGGTACGTCCCGCGATCAACGCCGGTCTCTCGGTATCGCGTGTAGGTGGTGCGGCTCAAGTGAAAGCGATGAAGAAAGTTGCCGGTACGCTCCGTCTTGACCTCGCGTCATACCGTGAGCTCGAGGCGTTCGCCCAGTTCGGGTCAGACCTCGACAAAGCGACACAAGCGAAGTTGAACCGTGGACAACGGACGGTTGAAGTCTTGAAGCAAGAATTGAACGCACCGCTCTCGGTCGACAAGCAAGTGTTCATCATCTACGCTCTCACGAAAGGTCATCTCGATGACGTCCCAGTCGAAGACATCCGTCGTTTCGAAAAAGACATGAACGCATGGCTCGACCAAAACCGTGCGGACCTCTGCCGTGAAATCCGTCAAACAGGAAACCTTCCTGCTGACGAGGCGATGGTCGATGCAATTGCGGAATTCAAAAAGACATTCTCGCCATCGGTTTAATCCGGTGACGAGCGTCTATTAAGGTGGTGAATCGAAATGGCATCATTACGTGAGATCCAGATGCGGATCACCTCGACCCAAAGCACGAAGCAAATCACGAAAGCGATGAACATGGTGTCGGCCTCGAAGTTGAACCGCGCTCAAGGGAGCAACGCGAACTTCAAGCCGTACATGACCAAGTTGCAAGAAGTCATCTCGTCGATTGCCGGCGGTACTTCAGGCGCAACACACCCGATGCTTCAAGTCCGTCCCGTCAAACGGACCGGCTACATCGTCATCACGTCGGACCGCGGACTTGCTGGTGGATACAACGCCAGCGTCCTTCGCGACGTGTACCGCGAGTTGAAAGCCAAACACGATTCGACAGACGAGTACCGTCTGTACGTGATCGGGAAGGTCGGCGTTCAGTTCTTCAAGACACGTAACATTCCGGTGTACAGTGCGATGACAGGACTTAACGACCAGCCAACATTCGTTGAAGTCGCGGAGATCGTCAAACAGACGGTCGGCGCGTTCAGTGAAGGCGAGATCGATGAATTGAAGCTCTGCTTCAACTCGTTCATCTCTGTCATCAGCCAAGAAGTGAAGATGGATCGATTGCTTCCGCTTGGGAATATCGAACAGACCGCATCTAATGTGATGTATGAATACGAACCAGAAGAAGAAACGATCTTAGCAGCGCTCCTCCCGCGTTACGCGGAAGGGCTCATCTACGGCGCGCTTCTCGATGCGAAAGTATCGGAGCACGCGGCTCGGATGACGGCGATGGCGAACGCGACAGACAATGCGGATGATCTCATCCGCGGACTCAAGCTCAAGTTCAACCGCGCGCGCCAAGCGGCGATCACACAAGAAATCACAGAGATTGTCGGAGGTGCGGCTGCGCTTGAATAAGCGCACGCCCTCTAGATTGTAGGAGGCTAACACGATGAACGAATACGGCACAAAAGGCCGCGTAGTCGCAGTCATGGGCCCAGTTATCGACGTTAAGTTCGAGAACCACTTACCGAACATCTACAACGCCCTCAAAGTCACGTACGTGGCAGAGACGGCGCAAGATGTCAGTGTCGACTTGACGCTCGAGGTGGCGATTCACCTTGGGGATGACACGGTCCGTACGATTGCGATGGACTCAACGGACGGCGTTCGCCGCGGCATGGAAGTACTTGACTTAGGTTCACCGATTTCAGTACCAGTCGGAGAAGAGACGCTCGGTCGTGTCTTCAACGTACTCGGTAACCCAATCGACGATAAAGAAGTTTCACCGACTGTACGTCGGGCACCGATTCACCGTCTCGCACCTACGTTTGATGAATTGTCGACAAATGTTGAGATCTTGGAAACAGGGATCAAAGTCGTCGACCTTCTCGCACCGTACATCAAAGGTGGTAAAATCGGCCTCTTCGGTGGTGCCGGTGTAGGTAAAACTGTCCTCATCCAGGAACTCATCAACAACATCGCGCAAGAGCACAGCGGGATTTCTGTATTCGCAGGAGTCGGCGAGCGTACGCGTGAAGGAAATGACTTGTTCCACGAGATGACGGAATCAGGCGTTATCAAGCAGACGGCGATGGTATTCGGTCAGATGAACGAGCCGCCGGGCGCGCGTCTACGCGTTGCCTTGACAGGTCTCACGATGGCAGAATACTTCCGCGATGAGCAAGGACAAGACGTTCTTCTCTTCGTCGATAACATCTTCCGTTTCACACAGGCAGGTTCTGAAGTATCGGCCCTTCTCGGTCGGATGCCATCTGCCGTAGGTTACCAGCCGACACTCGCGACGGAAATGGGTATGCTTCAAGAGCGGATCACGTCGACAGCTAAAGGATCGGTCACATCGATCCAAGCGGTTTACGTACCAGCCGATGACTATACTGACCCGGCTCCAGCGACAACGTTCGCCCACCTTGATGCAACGACCAACCTTGAGCGTCGTCTCTCGGAGATGGGGATCTACCCAGCCGTTGACCCACTCGCATCGACTTCACGTGCCCTCTCGCCTGACATCGTCGGACCTGAGCACTATGAAATCGCGCGTAACGTCCAGCAGACGCTTCAGCGTTACAAAGAGCTTCAAGATATCATCGCGATCCTCGGTATGGACGAGTTGTCTGAAGACGATAAGCTCACGGTTCACCGTGCCCGTCGGATTCAGTTCTTCTTGTCACAAAACTTCCACGTGGCTGAGCAGTTCACTGGCCAACAAGGTTCGTACGTACCAGTTAAAGAGACAGTCCGTGGCTTTAAAGAGATCCTCGATGGTAAACACGATGATCTCCCAGAAGACGCATTCCGTCTCGTTGGTCCAATCGAAGACGTCATCGAAAAAGCGAAGACGTTGGTCTAAGACCTACACGGAAGGGGGAAACTAGACGATGAATACTCTTCACGTCAACGTCGTCACCCCGGATGGTGCAGCTTACGAGGGCGAGGCACGAATGGTCATCGCCAAATCGGTGACAGGTGAACTCGGTATCTTGCCGAAACACATCCCGATGGTGACGCCACTCGACGTCTCGGTCCTTAAACTGCGCCACGAAGATGGTGGACGCACGCTGATCGCACTCAGCGGCGGTTTCATGGAAGTTCGTCCCGATATGGTGACGATCTTAGCTGAAACGGCCGAAATGGCGGATAAGATCGACTACGACCGCGCCTCTGCGGCGAAATTCCGCGCCGAACGTCGCCTTCAAGATTCGAAGATTTCGGATACTGAATTCCGACGTGCGGAGTTAGCGCTCAAGAAAGCGGTCAACCGTTTGAGCATTCGCGACATTAAAGAATGACGAGCATCCTCTCTCGCGTTTCGTGAGAGAGGATTTTTTTGTTCCTCCATTTTGAATCAGACGATTGAACCAGCTTCCTTCATTAAATGTAGGTCAAAAGAATCAGGTTTTTCGTATTCAAATAGTGGAACCAAAGATCGGGTCGTCCGATAATATAGGTGGGAACTATAGTAAAGGAGCTAAAGGGATGAAAGTTTACGTTGCGCGTCAACCGATCTTTGACCAGAAACTACGTGTCTGCGGCTACGAACTGTTGTATCGCCGCAGCGAGAAAAATATGTTCGAACACGTCGACGATGCGCTTGCGACCGCCGACGTGATCCATAACGCCTACCTCGTCTTTAATTTTCGGGAATTGACCGAAGGGACGCGGGCGTTCATCAATTTTCCACAGAACTTGATCGAAGGGGAAGTGCCCTCATTATTGCCGCGGCAATCTCTCGTCATCGAAGTGCTTGAACACGTCGAACCGACCGAGAAAGTACTTGCCGCCCTGCGATCACTTCGGCGGAAAGGTTATACGATTGCCTTAGACGATTTCGTCTTTGAAGAGAAATACCGCCCGTTGATCGGGCTTGCGGATATTATTAAAATCGATTATCAGGCGACACCGGTCGACCAACAGAAACGCTTGATCGATGCGCTCGGACACCGGATTGAATTCCTTGCGGAAAAGATAGAGACGAAGCTTGAATATGATATCGCGAAAGAGCTTGGCTATAAAATGTTCCAAGGTTATTTTTTCAGTCGCCCGACAGTCGTTCATGGGGCGGAAGTCCATCCGCTCCGTAATACGCTCGTCGAGGTGCTGAAAGAGCTCGATAAACCAGAACCGAATTTCCGCCGCATCGCCGGACAAATCGAACGAAGTGTCGATCTGTCCTACAAGATGCTCCGGTCGGTGAACACAGTCTATCAAAAGGGCCGTACGACGATTCAATCGATCGAACAAGCCGTTGCCCGCATCGGACTTGACGAGATGCGGCGTTGGTCGTATTTGATGTTGCTTCGGGAGATGCAGACGTCTGAATCGAAAGAATTGATAAAGCAAAGCGTTATCCGTGGGAAGATGATGGAGTTGATTGCCGATGAGACAATTCCGGGAGTAGCTCCGTTTGATGCGTTCATCACCGGGATTTTCTCTTCACTCGACGTCATTTTGGACGAGACGATGCAAACGCTGATTGCCGAGCTCCCAGTCGAACCGATTGTCAAAGAGGCACTTCTCGGTAAGCCGAACAAGTTGCGTGAATTGCTCGAGTCGGTGAAGGCGTATGAGCAGTTAACCGTGCCAGTCGACGAGACGGCTCTAGATTGGTCTCGTTACTATATCGAAGCGATCCGCTGGGCGCTCGCACAGGACGAAAAAAAGGAATAATGTTTGAAAATTTGGTGGGACGTCAATTACTGTAGTAAAGGCTATGCGCCGATGACGTCCCTTTTTGTATGCGGTTTATTCAAAGAGAGTGAGCTGATAGGATGAGACGATTCGATTGATCATCATCATGCTAAGTCTTTTTTTCTCTGTCGCAACGTGCTATGATTAAAAATGGTACAAAATTTCGAAAAGAGGGGAATCGAGGATGTTAAACACCGTCTTATCGCTCGTCATCTATGTCGTAGCGATTTACGTCGCCTGGTGGGCACTCATGCCAGTTAAATGGGAGCGCGTGCTCAACCAAGTGAGAAGTCCGCAAGCCGCTGTCTTGCGTGTCCTCGTGGCCGTCGTCTTCGGTTCTCTGATCGCCCAGTTCTTTTTGGAGTATATCCGATTAGCTCAGGCGCTCGTACCATTACAGTCGATTTTCCAAATCATTAACAAACTGTAATCCTGTTGTAACGACTCCTATATGTATATCATGTAGGATAAACTCGTCTGACATGACGACCAATCATCAGGACAGATTATGATTTTATTTTTATTTTTTTCTGATGAGGCGTCACGTTAAAAAAACATCATAGTAATCGACATAACCACATCCGGAAACGGATATCGACGCATAAAATAAAAAAACAACGAAGTTGGAGGACAAAGAGAGATATGAAGGATTTGATTGTAGTCCGTGGAGGACGTAAATTGTCAGGTATTGTGCGTGTTGAAGGAGCTAAAAACGCCGTACTGAAAACATTGGTTGCCACTCTGTTAGCAGGCGAAGGAAAATCGGTACTTCAAAACGTGCCACGTCTTGCTGATGTTTACACGATTAATAAAGTGCTTCGCCACCTCGGTGCAGAGGTCGCGTTCGATGAAGCAAACAACGAAGTCACTGTCGATGCCTCGGGCACAATCAAAGACGAGGCGCCGCTTGAGTACGTTCGCAAAATGCGTGCCTCGATCCTTGTCATGGGTCCTCTCCTTGCTCGTCTTGGGCATGCGCGTGTCGCAATGCCAGGCGGATGTTCGATTGGATCACGTCCGATCGACCTCCATTTAAAAGGATTTGAAGCAATGGGCGCGAAGACAGTGATCGGCAACGGTTTCGTCGAAGCATCAGTTGAAGGTCGCTTGCAAGGTGCGAAGATCTATCTTGACTTCCCATCGGTCGGGGCGACAGAAAACATCATGATGGCGGCGGTTCTCGCTGAAGGAACGACTGTTATCGAGAACGTTGCGAAAGAACCGGAAATCGTCGACCTCGCGAACTTCTTGAACGGTATGGGCGCTCACGTCCGCGGTGCTGGAACGGAAACGATCCGCATCGAAGGCGTCGACAAGTTGCATGGTGCTGAGCATTCGATCATCCCGGACCGTATCGAAGCCGGCACGTTCCTCGTCGCTGCTGCGATCACAGCCAGTGATATTGAAGTCATCGGAGCTGAGCGCGAACATCTACGTCCACTTATCTCGAAGATGGAAGAGATGGGCGTCAAGTTCGAAGAGACAACGGAAGGTATGCGTGTCATTGGACCAGAAGTATTGAAACCAATCGACTTGAAGACGATGCCACACCCTGGCTTCCCGACAGATATGCAAGCACAAATGATGGCCCTCGTCTTAAAAGCGGGTGGCACGTCAGTTATTACGGAGACAGTGTTTGAAAACCGCTTCATGCATGTCGAAGAATTCCGTCGCATGAACGCAGACATTAAGATTGAAGGTCGTTCAGCAATCATTAAAGGTGGCGTCCGCCTCCAAGGTGCCGAAGTCGTTTCGACAGACCTTCGTGCCGGGGCAGCGCTCGTCCTCGCAGGACTCATCGCCGACGAGGAGACTCGTGTCGGTGACTTATACCATATCGACCGCGGATACGTCGATTTCCACAAGAAACTTAAAGCACTCGGTGCCGACATCGAGCGAATTGAAGGAACTGTCGAAATCGCTGAAGAACTGGTCAACAACTAATTAATAGACTCATAGGAGCGAGGAGATTCTTCTCGCTCTTTTCAATGAAGTAACGAACGGAGGAACCTACACACCATGTTTTCAAAAGATATCGGGATTGATTTAGGAACAGCAAACGTCGTCATCCACGTGAAAGGCCGAGGCATCGTCCTCGACGAGCCTTCCGTCGTGGCCATCAAGCGTTCGACAGGGAAAGTACTCGCCGTTGGTTCGGAAGCGTATCAGATGGTCGGGCGTACGCCTGGCGACATCGTTGCCATCCGTCCACTCCGTGACGGGGTCATCGCCGACTTCGCGACGACAGAAGCGATGCTTCGCCACTTCGTCGAGAAGATTCAAGTCCGTGGCTTCTTCGGTGGCATCCGGATGCTGATCTGTACACCGGCCAACGTGACACCGGTCGAGGCGAAAGCGATTCGTGAGGCCGCTGAGAAAGCTGGCGCCAAAGAAGTCTTCCTCGAAGTCGAACCAAAAGCAGCTGCTGTCGGTTCGGGCATGGACATCTGGAAGCCGGCTGGACATATGATCGTCGATATCGGGGGCGGGACGACCGACGTCGCCATCCTCTCGATGGGCGACATCGTCTGCGGTGAAACGATCAAGATTGCCGGAGACCGGTTCGATACGGACATTCTCCGTGCCATCAAAGACAAGCACAAGCTCATCATCGGTGAGCGCACGGCCGAGCAGATCAAAAAAGAGATCGCGACCGTATTCCCGGGTGGACGCAACGAGACGATGGATATCCGAGGCCGAGACATGGTGCGTGGGCTTCCACGTACAGTAACGATCACATCAGAAGAACTCCGTGAAGCGATGGCCGAGTCGGCGAACGAGATCGTCGAAGCGACGAAGCGCGTCCTCGAACAGACGCCACCAGAACTTGCGGCTGACATCATCGACCGCGGCATCATCATGACAGGTGGTGGATCGCTCCTTCACGGCATCGACCAGCTCGTTGCTGAACGAGTCGGTTTGCCAGTCATGATCGCCGACGAGCCGACGCTTAGCGTCGCGCACGGTACAGGCATCATGCTTGAGAACTTAGACCGTTTGAAATAAGCGAACGACTCAGTTCAAATTGCAAAATCTAGAAATAGAGAGGTACGACGTCTTTTAAGGGCGTCGTACCTCTCTTTTTTTACTGACGGCATCGCTTCGATTTGCAGGAGAAGTTGGTCTCTTGTCCTTAAAATGGATAAACTGAGGAGGAGACAGGGGGAAACGAAGATGAATCCATTGATTGAGCGACTGACCTCTAAGGGAGTTGTGGTCACAGAGTACGAAAATCGAGGGGAACAAGCACGAGAAAAATGGAAGAATTGTTTCGTATCGATTGAAGAGCGGAGTCAATACCGACCGTATCTTTGGGAGTATCTCGTCGAAGAGATAGATGGCTGTCTCGTTGGAAAAGAGGCAGATGTCGCCTTACACCATACCGCGAAATGGAAGTGCCTCTTGTTTTTTGAACACTCCAACGATGTGCTCGAGCTCGAGTTGAGTCAAGCGCAAACGTTCGTGCGAAAAGATTTGACGGTCGCGGCAGGGGACTACGCGGACGTGTATATCGTCGACCCAACCTATACATGGACATACGTCATCCCGCACGAAGCAGACTGGGGACCATATTTTCTAATCAAATCAACAGTGAAACGGGGATGACTGAATGACACGACCACTTACGCTCATCACCGGCGTCAGCCGCGGCCAAGGAATCGGTGCGGCCATCGCCCGACAGCTTGCGGCGGCAGGTCATGATCTGTATTTGACGCACTGGAGCCCGTTTGACGGGACGGAAGGAGTCGGGGAAGACTAGGCCTTCATCGAACGCTTTGTCGACGAATTAGAGCGGTTAGGGGCCCGTGTCGCGCATGAGGCGTACGATTTGGCTTCAGGGGACGAAGCGGGTCTTCTCGACCGTGTCGAACGAGCGCTCGGCGTACCGAGCCGTCTCATCAACAACGCGACGTATGAGCGACACGTGAGCGTCGACACGTTCACGATAGAGACGCTAAGGCGCCACTATCAAGTCAATAACGAAGGGACGCTCGGTTTGAGACGTTCGAATTCGTCGAACGGTATCGGAGAGCGGGACATACGGACGGACGCATCTTGTTTTTAGTGTCGGGTGGGGCGGATGCATCGAACCTCGCCTACATCGCGTCGAAAGGGGCGCTTATCGCCATCACGCCGGCACTTGCGAACGGGGTCGGGCAGTACGGTATCTCGGTCAACGCGTTCGACCCGGGTCCGACCGACTCGGGTTGGATCGATGCCGCGTTTCGCGACGAACTCGTGCCGCTGTTCCCGCACGGTCGGGTCGGCACACCGGAAGATACGGCTCGCTACGTCTCATTTCTCATGGGACGTGACGGCATGTGGGTAAATGGACAGCATCTGCATGTCGATGGCGGATTCATCGGACGATAAAAAACTTC